>CAYWSS010000020.1:0-19313 GCA_964460505.1 uncultured Caldilineaceae bacterium
CGCCTCAACAACTCCAACCCTCCGGTAACTTAACATTGTCGAAGTAGTTACAAAACCGGGATTAAATAACTTGTGCATTTGAAATATGTCATTTCGAGGAGGTACGACGAGAAATCCCTGAGACCTCTGTTTGTAAGCCGACTCTGTGGGGATTTCTCCCTTCGGTCGAAATGACATGCACAAGTTAATTAATTCTCATTTCTTAAGAAGATACAGGCATCACGCATCACTTTGCCGGCTATTTCATAATCAGGGGGAAGCGATACTTGTACAGTTCCGGGACGTAATTGATGCGCACTTCCCGGGTTGTGGGGCCTACCGGTGAGCCGGACGGGGTTGTTCCGGTAACCACTAACGAGGTTGTGTAAGTTCCGTGGGCGGCCGGTTTAACGGCGTCCAGGTCAAACTCTGCGGTGGAGAATGAGGACACCTGCCCCGAGGTTGACGGCGAAATAGATACCCATGGCACCGTGGGAGAAATGGCCGCCGTCCAGGTAAGCACATTCGGGTAAAGTGTTGTAACCTGAACCGTGCGCGAGCCGGGGAGAGCGGCAGTTACGGGATCGTCATCGGCGATAAACGTGATGGGGCCGGATATTTCCAGCCCGGAGGGATATTGCAGGGTAAGCAGCGTAAATGACTCAAGCGCAGCGTAGGCGTTGATCCGGCCGTAGCCGTAGGTCTCATCTTTGCCTGCCGAACCCAAATCGTCGGCGGAAGTTTCGATGGTTTGCCGCACCTCGCCGGCTGATTGGCTGATGTCCATGCCCCACACCAGCGCCGCCAGCCCGGCCACGTGGGGCGTGGCCATAGATGTGCCGCTTTTGTAGCCGTACCCTCCGTTAGACAGGGTGCTGTAGATGGCGTTTCCCGGAGCAACAATGTCCAACCGGGGGCCCCAGTTGGAAAAATATGCCCTTGCATCAGAGGAGGTGGTGGCGCCAACGGCCATCACCTGATCGTACGCGCCGGGACAACTGACGCCATATTTGCCATCGTTCCCGGAAGCAACCACTACCAGCACATTATTGTTTACCGCGTGATTCAGCGCGTTTTCCACGTCGCTCCAGCCACACGGCCAGCTTGATCCCGTTGCCCCAAGGCTCATATTAATGACGTGAGCGCCATTGTCTACCGCGTAATAAATAGCTTGCGCCACACCGGCCGTGCTGCCGCCGCCGTACTGATTAAGCGCTTTGAGCGGCATCAGTTTTGCACCCCAGCTTACGCCCGCCACGCCGGTGCCGTTGTTGGTAGCGGCAGCCGCTATGCCCGATACGTGTGAGCCGTGGCCGTTGTCATCATCCGGGGTGGAGTCGTTGTTGTAAAAATCGTAGCCGTAGCGATCGTCCACGTAGCCGTTGCCGTCATCATCAAGGCCGTTGCCGGCAATTTCATCGCTGTTGACCCACAGTTTTGAAACCAGGTCAGGGTGATCCAGATCCATGCCGGTATCAACTACGGCAATGACAATGCTTTCTGCCCCGGTGTTGATATCCCATGCCTGGGGGGCCATAATTTTATCGATGCCCCATTGATAATTGTTCTGGTAGTAATAATCGTCGGGTTCAACCATGGTATGCACAAAGTAGTTGAGGGTGGCAAACTCCACATCACTCCGAGCCGCCAACGTTTCAATGGTTTCCGCTTCGGTTCCGGGCGTTACCGCCACCCGCACTAACCCGCCGCGCGGTGAAGCCTCAACAACCCGGATGCCGTCCTTTTGCAAGCTGTCCTGCCCGCTCAGTTTGTTGGGTTTGAATTTGACCACCACTTCGCCGGCCACAAATTCAGCCGATTTTGAAGCAGAGTCCGGCGCTTGCGCCAGAGCGGGTGGCGCAGCAAACAATAAAACGTTTATTAAAGAAAACAGAACCACTATCAATCTAATTGCAGACATCTCTGCCTTGTTCAAATCGCATAAATCAGGGATTTTCCGCTTGGCATCTCTACGCACTGATTGTACAGGAAATCACGTACTAAGGAATGGGGCGTAAATAACTTACCCAATTGGGACCGGCAACATATTGCGCGCTGCGCATTATGTAAAGAGCAAAATTATACGCAGTATGCAATACGAGGAAATGGGTAAGTTAATTAATTCTTGTTCCTAATCTTACATTCTACAGGCTAGAGCAGCATAAAACAGGGTAGGTAAGCACCGTTTTTCTTACGGTGGCCCACCGCTCAGGTTGTACGCTCTAAAAAAATAGAGACCGGCCGGCCTCTACTTTGATGTGTTATTTTCGCTGCAAAAAGATACGATTTTTGGGGGCAGCGCGGTCAATTTTAAGGTTTTTAAGCAATCAGGGGCTGTCCGGCAGTTGCTGTGGTGCGGGCTGGGGCGCGGCAGCCGGCAGGGGTTGGCCGGTTAACAGGGCCTGGTAAATGGCTTCAATTTGTTGGCCGGTATCCTGCCAGGAAAAGTGGTTGATTACCCGCCGGCGCAGATATTGCCCCAGACGACGCCGCTCTTCGTCCGACAAATCCAGGGCGCGATTGAGCGCGTCCGCCAGCGCGTCACTTTCCATTTTGGCAGGATAAATGCCGCCATCGCCCAGAAATTCGCGGCTGACCGGCGTGTTAAAGGCGATGGTGGGCAAGGCCATGGCCATATAATTCAAGATTTTGCCGCTGCCTTCTGTGGCCGACATTTTGGGAGCCGTGGCAATATCGCCCAACGCCAGATAACGGGGGGCATCGTGGTAAAAGATTCTATCGGTAAAGGTTACATAATCAGCCAGACCCAAATCTCTGGTCATTTTTTTGTAGCGCAGCACGCCCGGATAGCCCATCAGCAACAGGTGAAAATCGTGGCGGGTTTGTTTTAACCGGGCCAATGCTTCCAGCAGTTTGTCCACGCCCTGATAGGTGGCCAGCACGCCCAGGTAAACAATTACTTTTTTATCCGGGGGGATTCCCAAAGATTCTTTTAGCCGGCGGTTTTCTTTATCCGAAAAGGTGGCCGGACTAAACGCATCGGCGTTGACACAATCCGGGGTGGGGTAAATTTGGGCCGTGGGCACTTTAAATTGTTCTGCCAGCAACCGGGCGGCGTGGGTGGAGCTGGTTAAAACCACATCGGCCGCATGATCGATACGGGTTTCAAGCCAGCGCAAAATCTTAAAAAACGGGCTGTTAGGCTTGAGAAAATTGTGGTCAAGCATCTCTGCCGTTAAGCTGCCCTGAAAATCAAAAATAAGGGGGGCGCCGGTAATTTTGCTCAACACCCAGCCAATCAGGCCCCCTTCGTGCAGATGAGCGTGAATGACATCCGGCTTGTGGCGCAGCACATACAACAGCGACATCAGGGCCAGCAGGACATCCAAATAGATCTTGTGCCGGGAAGACCCCACAATTACCCGATAGTTAAAGGGAACGCCCCAACAGCGTTTGACTTTAATGCCGGCAACATCGCGTCCATTGGGGTAAGCCAAAATGGTAATCTTGTGCCCCAACTTTTGCAGAATGGTCACCTCTTCCAGAATACGCACATGCGCGCCGTAGTCGGCAAAAAACATGGTAGGGGAAAGGGTGAGTACATTCAGCTTTTGTCCGGATAATTTTTTATCTGTCAAAATCTTACTCGTTTGCGGTTTGGTAGGCTTCAATCAGTTTCAACTTTTGATACCGTTTCATCCGCTTAATTTGCAATTCGCGCTGCATAGCCGCCCGACGGTCGGGCTGTTCTTCCAGATAAACCACCTGCACCGGAGCGCGGGTGCGGGTATATTTTGCACCGCGCCCGGCGTTGTGCGCTTTCACCCGGCGTTCAATATTGGTGGTCCAGCCGGTATACAGCGTTTGGTCGGTACAGCGAAGAATATAAACCACGGGCATGGGCCGGGCCTATTGTTTTTCGCCGTTGGCGTCGTTTGGTTGACGTTTGCGGAAGCTGCCAAAGCCAACCATTCGCTGAAAAAGGCCGGGCATTTCTATCTCTTGCGGCATCAATTCCGGATCCATAAACCTGCCCGACTGGTAATTCTTGAGCCAGTTGATCCGGGTTACTACCGCCTGGTCGATGGTTTGAGCCAAATCCTCGCCGGAGTTTTCCCCGGCGGTGAGCAGCGTACGCAACTGATGCAATTCCTGCATATACTGATCCAGCCAGTGAACCAACGTGGCCCTGTTTTGCAGATAGTTATCTTTGATCCCGTCCGGGTCGCCATCCGCGCCGGATGATACCTGCTCGAAACGGCCCCCCGCCAGTTTTTGAATTTCGCGCCAAATCCCTTGCCCGGAAAGGGTGCGCACCAGCGCCACACTCAATAAACCGGGCAAATGCTCAACTGCGGTCATCAGGCCGTCGTGCTCTGCCGGGTCTAAAAAGAAAGGTTCGGCCCCCACCAGCGAGACGAGGCCGGTCAGAAGTTGAACCGCTTCCTCGTGGGCTGATGACGCCGGCGTGAGGCAATAGATGCGCCCCTGAAACAGATTGGCCCGGGCCTTGCTGTACCCCGATCCGGCAGTATGCACCACCGGATTGCCGCCCACAAAGTGGATGTGTTCCGGCAGCAACTGGTGGGTCCAGTTCAGGATTGCCTGCTTACTGGGGCAGGTATCGCTGATTACGGCATTTTGTTTTAGGTAGGGGGCAACCGCTTCCAGCGTGGCTCGCACACCATTGAGCGGGATGGCCAGAATGATTAAATCGGCGGGTTCACAGGCGTTGATCAGATTCCACTCAACCTTGTCGAATGCGCCCATTTTGGCTGCTTCTTTGGCCGCCGTTAAATCTTTGTCGTGGCCAATCAGGTAGGGCGGATCATCCTGTTGTTTCAGGGCCAGCCCCAACGAGGTGCCAATAACCCCCGTTCCGATTACGGTAATTGTGAATTTGCTCATAGGTTTCTCCAGATTTCAGTAGCCAAATTTATCTCGTTCCCACGCTCTGCGTGGGAATGAATAACGCCGCAATTGCCCAGTGTGCATTTCCACGCTGGAGTGGAAACGAGGATTCTGACTACTGAATTCAATTCAAATCATCTGCCCATTGCAGAGCAGTAAGTAATTTATCTTGTTCTGAATCGGCGCCGGTATTTTCTGCCAATTTATCCTGATGCCGCCGGATTAAACGCACGGCCGGCGGATTGCAGCCAACACGTTGCGCCCAGACTGCCCCAATGGCCGCATGATGGGCATGCACCACAAACGGTCTCCGCCACCACGGGAATGAGCGAATGGTCGAATTTGCAGAGGATCCATCATTCGTCATTCGCCATTCGTCGCCGGCAGAGAGTCGATGCAGGGCTGCCGGCCAAAAGGTTTCAAACAAAACTATCAATACGCGATGAATAATCGGTTGGCCCATGGATTTTGCCACATCGTGCAGCAGTGCGGCCTGCAACAGCGCCGGATTATTGTAATTGGCTTGTTGCAATGATCGAGCCACGGCGATGGCGTGTCGCTGGTCGTTGGGCGGCATTTGGGCAAAGAGATTCTGTTGGGAGTCGGTGGGGAGAATGGATTGAACCAGAGTCGCGTCGTTGGAAGAGAGTATTTTGGAAACCCCGCCGGCCCACTCCGGCAGACCGGCTTTAACGGCCACAAAAAATTGATAAACCCGATACACGGCAGGATACATTGGTTTTGACAAAATCATAACGCGGCAAGCCGCAAATTAACAATTAATAATGAATAATGAATAGTAACTACTTACCCCCCTCTAACTCCCCCTCCTGAGGGGGGAGGACTTAACTTCCTCCCCGATTCGGGGGGGATTGAGGGGGGGTAAAAACGGCAAAAGGGCGCTACTGTAGCGGTTTCAAAGGTGTGTGCCTAAGTAGTTACAATGAATAAATGATTCTTGCCACAAAGCGTAACGCAAATCTTGTGGGGTAATATTATACTCAGTAGATCCAATTTTTGAGGAGCCGGCACTGCGTAGCGTCAGATGCGGCGGCGTTTGGCATCTGAGGAGGCCTTACCCCTCAATTCTGGATGTACTGATACTGCAATTAAACCCCAAAGAACAGCAGTTGGGTGATTGCGTTGGCCGGATTAAAGATTAGCCAATTTAAGATTGGAAGCCCGAATAAGGGAGCGATGAAAAATACCGCCAGAAAAACCAGCGTCCCAAAGCGTTGAACTTTCTCCAGTTGATAGGCCATTGGGTAGGGCAAAAATCCCTTCAGTACAAAAAAACCATCCAGCGGCGCCAGCGGCACCAGATTAAAGAAAAACAAGGCCAGATTGATCCAGGCAAATTGAGACAATATAAACAATGTATTATTAAGTAGCGACAGGCTATTGAGCGTTCTCAGGGCGGGCAGCATAGTATGCCACAAAAGGGCGCATAACACCGCTAAAACCAGGTTAGAAATGGGGCCGGCCGCGGCCACAATCATATGGCCGGTTCTGGCGTTGGGCCGCAAATTACCGGGGGTGATGGGCACATAGGCCCAGCCAATGCCAACGATCAGCATCAAGAATGATCCCAGTAAATTGAGCTGCGCCAGCGGGTTGAGCGTAATCCGGCCATAATGGCGCGGGGTAGAATCACCCAGTCTATCTGCAACAATGGCGTGGGCCAACTCGTGGATGGGAAAGGCGATTAGCAAAATCAAAATCCGGGGGCCGTACCGCGCCAGCCTGGGATTTCCGCTGATAGACAGCCAAATGGCCAACACCACCCCAACAAAAAATACCAAATAGGCCAGCGGTGGCTGCACCAACGGTTTTAACTTTTCCAGAAAATTAGCCCCGGACTTTGGAGGCTCGTAATAATATTTTGGCTCTTGTGCTCTCAATGTTTTACCTCAAAATAATGAGCCATTATAACACGTGCCCAAACTATTGTGAAATCAAGTGCAGCCGGACAAACAGCCCCACCAAAATCCATTAATTTTGACAGTTTGCCCGCATCAGGAGTAAAGTACAACCTGAGGTAAAAAATTTCACAAATACCCCTTTCAATGGCGAAAAAACAGGTATTCCTATCATTCCGCATTAAGCATTTTCCAATGAGGAGTATTTCCAAATGGCAACAACTCAAAAAAATAAAAGCCTGGCCGTGCTTACCAGCGGGGGCGATGCGCAAGGGATGAACGCCGCTGTCAGGGCCGTTGTTCGGACAGGCCTGGATTATGGCATGGACGTATACGCAATTTATGAAGGTTATAAAGGCATGGTCGAAGGCGGCAACAGCATTCGCAAAATGAATTGGGATTCTGTGGGCGGGATGCTGTACAAAGGCGGCACTATTATTGGATCGGCCCGCTGCCGGGAGTTTCGCACCCGCGAAGGCCGGGTGCAGGCGGCTGATAATCTTATTAAACACGGCATAGATAACCTTATTGTTGTTGGAGGAGATGGTTCGTTGACCGGGGCCAACCTCTTCCGTCAGGAATGGCCGGAGCTGCTCAATGAGTTGGTAGAACAGAAAAAAATCAGCAAAAAAGTGGCCCGGGAGCACGCTCATTTTAATATTGTCGGCATGGTTGGCTCCATTGACAACGACATGTTCGGCACAGATATGACCATTGGCGCAGATACCGCCCTGCACCGTATTACCGAGGCCATCGATGCCATCACCAGCACTGCAGCCAGCCACCAGCGTTCCTTTGTGGTGGAAGTGATGGGGCGCAATTGCGGCTATCTGGCCCTGATGAGTGGCGTTGCTACCGGCGCGGACTGGGTGCTTATCCCGGAAAGCCCCCCCAATGTTGACAATTGGGAAGACAAAATGTGTGAGGTTTTGAAATCCGGGCGAGAGGCGGGCCGCCGCGACAGTATTGTTATTGTAGCCGAAGGCGCGCGCGACAGGCATGGAAATCCAATTAGCTGCGATTACGTGCAATCCGTGCTGGAAGATCGCCTGGGCGAGGATTGTCGCGTAACTATTTTGGGGCACGTTCAACGGGGCGGATCGCCCTCTGCGTTTGATCGCTACATGAGTACGGTGCTGGGACACGCTGCCGTCAAGGAAATTATGGAAACCACCCCTGGCAGCGAACCACAATTGATCGGCATGCGTGAAAATCGGGTTACCCATTCATCATTGATGGACAGCGTGAAGAAAACACGCAGCATTGCCAATGTCATTGCTGATAAAGATTACGATAAAGCAATGGATATGCGCGGCGGCAGTTTTAAAGAGAATTTCCGCACCATGCGCACGTTAGTACGAGCCTTACCCCACCCCCCAAAGCCCGGCCAACAACGGTTACGACTGGCTGTGCTCAATGCCGGGGCTCCCGCCGCCGGCATGAATACCGCCAACCGCGTAGCCATCAGGCTTGGGGTTGATAAAGGTCACATTATGATGGGCATCCGTAATGGGTTTCAGGGCCTGATTGACGGCGAAGTAGAAGAAATGGGCTGGATGAGTGCCGCCGGGTGGGCCTCGATGGGGGGATCTGAGCTGGGCGTGCATCGCAGCCTGCCCAAAGGCGGCGATCTGTATGCTATGGCTCGCCACATAGAAGAACACAATATTGAAGGGTTACTGGTAATTGGCGGCTGGGTTGGCTACGAAGCAGCCTACAAACTGCGCAAAGAACGCTTTACCTTTCCGGCCTTTAATATTCCTATTATTTGCCTGCCGGCTACCATTAATAATAATTTGCCCGGCAGCGAACTTAGTGTTGGGGCAGATACAGCCCTGAATAACATTGTGGATGCCGTCGACAAAATCAAACAATCGGCGGTGGCTTCCCGGCGCTGTTTTGTGGTAGAAGTGATGGGCCGCTCCTGCGGCTACCTGGCCCTGATGAGCGGGCTGGCTACCGGGGCCGAGCGGGTTTACATGCATGAAGAAGGCATTACATTGGCCGATTTAAAAGATGATGTAGATTACCTGATTCAGGGGTTTGAACATGGTAAACGGCTGGGATTGATGATTAGAAACGAACAAGCCAATCTCTTCTACACCACAGAATTTATCAGCGCTCTTTTTGAAGAAGAAGGCGGTGATCTTTTTGATGTGCGCCAGGCTATTTTGGGGCATCTGCAGCAAGGCGGAGACCCATCCCCCTTTGACCGCATTCAAGCAACCCGTCTGGCCGTAAAATGCATAGATTTTCTCATAGAAGAGGCTACATCATCCGGTGACCCGGGGGCTGCCTTTATTGGGCAACAAGGCGGCAAGCTACGCTTCTTTGACCTGGAAGATATGCCCCGCATGGTTGACGAAAAGAATAAAAGACCCAAACAACAGTGGTGGCTTGACTTACGCCCCATTGCCAAAGTTATGGCCCAACCCGGCCCAAGGGTTAGAAAAAAGAGATCAGAATAAACCGAATTAAATTGAGGGCAAGGGCCGGTTAACCGGAGCAGAATTCTGATTGGCTCAAAATTTACTACCTGTGCAGTTAGCGAGTCCTGGTTTGCCGCAAGATTCAAGCCATTATAGTATTACCCTGCAACATTTGCGCCACGCTTTGCGGCAAGAATTACTCATTACTCATTGTTCACTTGCGGCTTGCCGCGCTATTTTTTATCACGAATACCGCAAAGGGGCGAACACTTGCACCTGCGTGCAGTGCAGGTGTAACGCGAATAATTTTTACCGTTTTTACTTCAAACCATTCGTAAAATTCGCCTGTTCGCGTCATTCATGATTAGTTTTTTTAGCTTATGCGGTTGGTATAAGCCTTATGGCACAGGTTGAAAATTTGCAGGCGGAGGTGTTGGCGGCAAAACCGGGTAATTTGCTAGCGGCATTGAGTCGTGATATAATCTGTCAGTTGGAAGAATGTTTTAAGCAAAAGAGTCATTAAAAATTGGGGCCTGGGCCTGATAACCACGTCGGCCTTTCGCCCGACAAACGAAGGAGACGGTTTAGTGGCACTCTCACAGCAAGAAAAGCAAGATATTATACAACAGTTTCAAACCAAAGATGGCGATACAGGTTCATCAGAAGTTCAAATTGCATTGCTGACTGCCCGTATCAATCAGCTTCAAGACCACCTGAAAAGTCATAAACAGGATAATAGCTCCCGGCGTGGCCTGTTAAAACTGGTTGGGCAGCGACGCCACCATCAGGAATACTTAAAACACAAAAACCCGAAACGCTATCAGGAAGTTATTTCTCAACTTGGACTCCGAAAGTAGGGATGAAATAAAGATTGGCATTAAACAAGTAGAAGGTGGATTTTAATCATCTTCTACTTGTTTGCGTTTTGAACAAGAAAATTATTTTTTTTATACGCTCTCCCAGAGGCGCGGGGTAATTAACAAACTACAATTACAATTAACAATTGGTAATTGTCAATTAGTAAAAAACCGTTAATTGAAAGTTACTTGTTGTTAATTGATAATTAAAAATTGTTAATTAACGCTTCGTTAGCCTCCGGTAGAGCCAAAGCTCTAAGGAGGCTTTTTTATGTCTAAACCACAAGTTCATCGTTTTGTGGCAAAACTTGGTAATGATGAGATAATATTTGAAACCGGGCACCTGGCCCGGCAGGCTAACGGCGCTGTTACTATTAGGTCCGGCGACAGTATGCTGCTGACCACAGCCACGGCTTCAAAATCTCCCCGGGAAGGCCTGGATTTCTTCCCGCTCAGCATAGAATTTGAAGAAAAACTGTACGCTGCCGGGCGCATCCCCGGCAGTTTTTTCCGGCGAGAAGGTCGCCCCAGCGAGGATGCTATCCTCACCGCCCGCATCACCGACCGGCCCTTGCGCCCCCTCTTTAATAAAAATTCCCGCAACGATATTCAGATTATCATCACGGCTCTCTCTTCCGATGGTGAAAAATATCTGGACATTCTGGCCATTAACAGTGCCAGCGCGGCGCTGGCTATTTCTGATATTCCGTGGGATGGCCCCGTGGGCGCCGTTCGTATTGGCCAGATTGAGGGAGAATTTGTGGTCAACCCCTCAACAAAAGAGATGGTTGACAGTGACCTTGACCTGCGGATTGCCGGCACAGAAGATGCCATCCTGATGGTGGAAGCCGGGGCCCGGGAAGTGCCGGAAGCCACCATGCTGGAAGCGCTGCGCCTGGCCCACGACTCCATTCAGGAAATAGTGCGGGTTCAAAAGGAAATGCGGGACCAAATTGGCAAGCCCAAAATAGAACTGATTACGCGCCAGGTTTCTGAAGAAGCCACAGAAAAAATTGTAGCTGACCTTGGCGATAAGCTTGAGAAAATTGTAAAAGAGGGTGGCACAAAAGACAGCTTCAGCACCGCCATTAATGCGGTACGAGACGAGACCGTGGCTGCCTTTGAAGATGATGACACTGTAAGCAGCAAAGATGTTAACGCCGTGCATAGCAGTGTGCTGAAAAAGGCTATTCGCGCTCGCATTCTAAACGATGGAATTCGCCCGGATAACCGGGACATGCGCTCTGTACGCCCCATTTGGGGTGACGTGGGTATGTTACCCCGTACACATGGTTCCGGCCTGTTTACCCGTGGTGAAACCCAGGTGCTTACCATCACTACGCTGGGAACCCCGCGCGATGAACAAAGATTGGATACCCTGGGTCCCAGAGATTTTAAACGATACATCCACCACTACAACTTCCCGCCTTTCTCCGTCGGTGAAACGGGCCGGGTCGGGTCGCCTAATCGCCGGGCGGTGGGGCACGGAGCCTTGGCCGAACGCGCTTTGCTGGCCGTACTTCCCCCATCAGAAGAATTCCCTTATACCCTGCGCCTGGTTTCTGAAGTATTAGGCTCTAACGGTTCCAGCTCTATGGCCAGCGTGTGCGGCAGCACCCTGAGTCTGATGGATGCCGGTGTACCCATTACCGCTCCGGTGGCCGGTGTTGCCATGGGCCTGGTGCAAGAAGGCGAGCAATTTGCCGTACTGACCGATATCCAAGGCATTGAAGATGCGTTAGGCGATATGGATTTTAAGGTAGCCGGAACTCGCAAGGGTATCACCGCCCTGCAAATGGACATCAAAATTAGCGGCCTCAACTGGGATATTATGGAACAGGCGTTGGCTCAGGCCCTGGAAGGCCGGCTGCATATCCTCAATGAAATGAGCAATATCCTGCCCGGTTCACGCGATCAATTCTCGGAATTTGCCCCCTGTATCGTTACCATCCAGATTGATCCGGAAAAAATTGGGCGAATCATTGGTCCGGGCGGCAAGATTATTCGCGCCATTCAGGATGAAACCGGCGCAAAAATTGACATTGATGATGACGGCACCGTGTACATTGCCGCCGCCGATCAGGATGCCGGAAATATGGCTCTGGATCGGGTAAAAGCACTGACTGAAGAAGCCGAGTTGGGTAAGATTTATACCGGCAAAGTCGTGCGAATTGCTGACTTTGGCGCCTTTGTAGAGATTTTACCGGACATGGACGGGCTGGTACCCATCTCGCAATTAGCTGATTACCGGGTACCGTCTGTCGCTGATGTAGTACAGGTTGGCGACGAAATTATGGTGATGGTCACCAACATAGACAGTGTCGGTAAAATCCGCTTATCCCGGCAGGCCGTATTAGAAGGCTGGTCGCTGGAAGAAGCCCGCAAAAATGATCGCCCCCCCTCTGGCGGTGGACGACGTGGCGGCGGCGGTGGCCGCGGTGGAAGCCGGGACCGGCGCGGCGGAGGTAACCGAAACCGCCAACGGCGATAGATTCCCCTTGCAAAAAACTGACTAACTGTTTACAGGTTGCGTGTTGCGTAATATAATATATTGTGCAACACGCAACATTTCCTTTTTGTGCCGTATTGATTGTAGATTTGGAAAACAGTAATGCACATCAACCCGTATGAAACAGATGGTTACCCACTAGAACCAGAGCCGGAACCCACCCCGCCAAAACCATCGCTAATAAAAAAGTTTTTGCATTTAACCCGTGAAATTCTGGAAACCATTGTTCCGGCGGTGTTGATTGCCTTGCTAATTAATCTGTTTCTGGCTCAGGCCACGCGTGTTTATGGCCAAAGCATGGAACCAAACCTGCACACCGACCAGCGACTGATTGTAGAGAAACTTACTTACAACCGGTTTGTCAGGCAATATTTTGCTATTGAAGGCCCGGAACGCGGTGATGTTGTAGTAATAAGCATAAACAGCAACGGTGGAGAACTATTAATTAAGCGGGTTATCGGCTTACCCGGCGATGTTATAGAAATACGAGATAACCGGGTTTTTGTCAACAGTATACCGCTTGAAGAACCCTACCTGGGAGGCATTACCGCCGGATTTTACGGCCCGGTTGTTGTCCCGCCGCTACACATTTTTGTATTAGGAGACAATCGAAACTATTCCAACGACTCTCGAAACTTTGGTACGGTTCCTTTAAAAAATGTAGTTGGACATGCCTGGTTCTCTTACTGGCCCCCCGAACAGGTTGGATTTGTGCAATAACCGTTATACCCGCCGGCAGGAAACTTGATTAGCAACCATTGCATTTGGGCGGTGGTTACATCGTAACTGATGGAATTTCAAAGCCGGCTTTGAAATTCCGGCCTCATCAGTTACAACTTAACCACCACCTGCATTTGCACTAATGGAGATGCCGCAAACGGTATCTCTTCTCTTTTTATGGAGGCAAGGATTGCCGTCAGCACCGAAATGGAGTTCCTACACTAAACGCCTTGTTTTTATTGCCTGCACCATTATTATTGGGCTTGCGGTGTGGGGGTTTGGCGTTGTTCTGGCACCACTGATTGTAGCCGTAATTATTGCCTACTTGCTTAATCCGCTTGTAAATCTGTTTACAAGCCATACCCCGCTCAGCAGACGGGTTGCGGCCCCCATTGTATATATTTTGTTTCTGTTTGTACTCATTCTCATTCCTTCCCTGCTTACCCCGCTGGTTGTACAGCAAATTGCAGAAGTAGATATAGACCTGCAAGGGTTGTTAGACCAGTTCAATAGAATAATAGCATCCGTCAGTGGTCTGACCGGCTTAGATATAAATATAGATACAATAGCGGGCCAAATTGAAGGCAGCCTTGACCAGGTGGTTTCATATTCCGCCTCCATTGCCGCCGATCTGGCCGTAGGCATTGCCGGCGGTTTTATCTGGGCCATTTTTATTTTTGTGGTTGGATTCTATTTTTTGCTTGATGCCAATCGCTTCAGCCAATGGGTTGATAGTTGGGTCCCCGAAGTTTATCAGGCAGAATCCAAGCAACTGCGACGCGCCCTGGATGGCGTGTGGAAATCTTACTTTATTGGGCAGCTAACGTTGGCCATCATCGTGGGCTTTGTCATTGGCGCGGCGGCCGCCATTTTAGGAATCCGCAGCGCCCTTTTACTGGGGTTGGTTGCCGCCTTTTTGGAGTTAATCCCTAACTGGGGATACGGCATTTCCGGCACGGTTGGCGTAATATTTGCTTATTTTCAAGGCTCCACCTGGATTCCGCTCCCGCCGTGGGCATTTGCCCTGCTGGTGGCCGGGTTTTATTTTATTATGTGGCAAATTGACACCAACTACCTGGTGCCACGTATCATCGGCAGCCGATTACAGTTGCCCCCGGCGGTGATCATTGTAGGGATAATTGCCGGCGCCGCGGTAGGCGGGGCCATCGGCCTGCTGTTGGCGGCCCCAACCATAGCCACCATCCGCGTATTGGGAGGGTATATCTACCGCCGCCTGCTGGATATTGTGCCCTATGTCCGGGTGTACGAATCACCGGCCATTGGAATTTCACAGAAGGCAGCCACAACTGCTCAACCGGCCGCCAAGGAAAAACAGAAAGCCAGGCAGTAATGGACGATTTACTTAAAAAACCCGGCGATGTTCTGGAGGGCAACGGAAATTTATTAAAACATGGTCGATTTATTGCCGTCGTAGATTATCATCTGGCCATACCCACCCAAACCCATTTTATTGTTAACCCCACCGGTGGATTGCACATGGATTACCAGGACCATCTGGGTGGGTTTATCCTGCTAAAACCGGATGACGCCGGTAAAATAGAAACAGTTGGCTATACGCTGGAACTTGCGGATAAAAGCAAAAAGCAAATCACGGTAGAACGCCGCTACAAAGAGGTTACGCATAAAGGAGAACCCCGGATTTCATTCTGGATAAAAGGCAAGCCGGCATCCTGAAACATCCCTTTTGACGTACCTATGCACGCTTGTTATAATGCCCAAATTATACAAGTATTTCCCGCTTGACGTGGAGTTTTGTAACCGGAAATCTACGTTGCCCATGGTAGTGTACTACTGACTCGCTCCCCGACATCTGGGTAAATTCATCTTTCCGGAAGTTGTAGTAGAGCCAAGTTACTCCAGTTGCCGGATGTTTTCGGTCTAAAACTGAGCTTCCAGAAAGGTTTGTCGGGTAACGAATACTACTGACAGAGGATTTAAACTTTATGAGCGACACAACCCATCGGGCTGTAACTCAAATTGGGCCATCTATGGCTCCCAAACTTGAAATCACCAAAGGTGAAAATACCGGTGAAGTTTACCGGGTAAAAATGCGCACGCGCATTGGCCGTGAGCGCGACAATGATGTAATTTTGCTCGATTTAAAATCATCCCGGTATCACGCAGAAATCGCGCTGGAAAATACCGAATGGATGCTTGCCGACTTAAACAGCGCCAACGGAACGCTGCACAATGGCCAGCCTGTTACCTCCGTCACCCGCCTTCAACATGGCGACCACATCAGCATTGGAGGCATTGACCTGGTCTTTAAGCTGCCGGGGGAACCGGACGTAACCCCCGGCCCCCCCCCACCGGCAGAAGTACCCCGGCGGGGGGAAGCTTCAGCGCCGGTTTCCGTTGCCGGCCCAAAAACTGCCGCAGGGGGCCAGCCTTCAAAAATGGTTTGGATTATTGGCGGGGCTATTTTACTGCTGTGTGTGGTAACCGTGTTTGTGGTTTATCTCATTTCCAGCCGCGTCAGCAGCCCCGGCAACACTACCGCCGAAAACGTAACGCCGGTGGCAACACAGCAGAGCACCACCGGCAGCACCGACGATAATACACCCGTCAACCCGCCCCCGGTTCAGGAAGCTCCCGGTCGCCCGGCAGATTTGGCTCTGGTTTACGAAGATGACTTCAGCGATTCGTTTGGCGGCTGGGATGACGCCTTTGATGCCTACACCCGCAAAGTCTACGGCAACAATCGCTACAATATTGAAGTGTTTGCCAGCAACCTGGTGGCCTGGGGTCTGGCCAACAGAATTGTCAGCGATTTTGAAGTGGAAGTAGAAGCCAAACTGGAAGAAGGGAACGCAAAGAACAGTTACGGCTTGATTTTTCGATTTGAAGACCGTGAAAATTTTTACCGCTATGATATTTCCGGTGACGGATACTTCCTGTTCAGTAAATTTATTGATGGCGAATGGGTAACGCTGGTCGATTGGACTCAATCAGAGTTTGTCAACCCTGCCGGAGCAACAAACATTCTTAAGGTGTCAGCCTTTGGCCCCAACATTACCCTGTGGGCCAATGGGCAGCCCTTAGCGACAGCTACCGACGATTCGCTTACCCGAGGCAACTTTGGCTTTTTCACCGGTACCTTCTCTGAACCGTACAGTTGGGTCAGTTACGACAATCTAAAAATGTGGACGCCTCCGGACGAAGAGATTGTGCTGATTCCTACAGCTACACCGCCGGGAGCCGGTGCCGTAGTAGCCGAAGTGCCATCGCCTACATCGACAGCCGCCACTGAAGCAAAAGAATCGGAGCTGGCTGAAGGAGGCTCCGGTTCAACCTCGCCGGTAGCCACGCCGACAAGAATGGCCTCACCGACGCCCAGACCATTGCCCACGGCTACGCCGGAACCCCTGCCCGCCTACGTATCGCGCGACCAAACCCTGGCCCGGGGCGAGACAGAAGCCACCGGACGCATCGCATTCCCCGTTTTTGATGCCGCACGGGGCACCTACAATATTTATATGGCAGACATCTCTGATGGAGATAATTTAACCCTGGTGCAAGCAGACGCCAGCCAACCTGCGCTTAATGATGACGGTTCCGAAATTGCCTATCGGTCATGGCAGCCGGACAAGCGCGGCCTTTACGCCCGCACCCTTAAAGGGAACCCGGACGATGCATGGCGATTTGACGAATTCTTTGAATCAGCCCGCCCACAATACTCAGTGGGTGACAGCACCCTGATGTACCACTCTCGTACCGGGGGAAAAGAGCCGGCGGTGTATCAGGTGGTTGACGGCAAAGGAGAGGTAAAACGGCGTGACGGCGCGCCCATTCAAGGCAAGTCGCCCAAGTGGTCGCCGGATGGACAGCAATTTATTTACAATGGCTGCCTGAGGGCATCGTGTGGTATCGTTTTAAGCAACATTGATGGCAGTGGGCCAGTTCTCCTGACCGACCAACCCAATGATACCAACCCGGAAATTTCGCCGGATGGGGCCAGCGTGCTGTTTATGTCTGATAGAGCCGGTAACTGGGAAATCTACCACATGGACATTAACGGGGAAAACTTGCAAGCCCTCAGTTCTGACAAAGCCAGTGATGGGTTACCCACCTGGTCACCGGACGGTTCCAGAATTGCATTTGTATCAAACCGCGATGGTGAATGGGGCATGTGGATCATGAATCCCGACGGCAGCAACAAACGCCGGCAGTTTGAAATTAATGGCGCCGTAGACGGCATTGTTCAACATGACGTAAGCAACAGCTTCGGTTGGGTAGAAGAAAACATTGATTGGGTACCGTAGAGGAAGATTAGTTGCTGTTCCCTGCTGTTGACACACATGTTGCCAGAATAATTATTGGCCTTGCATTGGGGCTGCTGGTTACGGCTGTAGCCATCTTGCTGATTGGGTTGAATCAGGCCGGTACCCCCAGCGCAATGGCCGCTACGGCTACGGCCACCAAAACGCCTACCAAACCGGCCACCGCTACCCCAACGCCGTCGCCAACACCCACTCAAACTTCTACCCCAACATCAACCAACACCCCCAGCCCAACCCCCACCCCCACCGAAACCAGCACGGCTACAACTACGCCGCCGCCTACCGCCACTCTGCTCCCTCCTCCACCAACCGCACTGCCTGTCCTCGCTGATACGCTGGTCATCAGCCAAACTGAAATTGTGGAAATTGCAACGCAGCCCCCAATTTCATTTACTGCGCCGCTCACTCAGAATACAACGCTCACAGGTACGCAGGTTATTACTCCGATTGGTACCCCGACGCCAACCCCAACGCCGGTGCCGCGTACGGTCCAGGTTGCCACCGATATTTCAAATTACACCCAGGCCAAGGAGCACTACTGGTTTACCCGGGCCTTTACCAAAGCTAACGTCACCTGGGGCAGTTTTTATTATCCCTACGGAACCAACGCCCGGGGCAAATATTTCTGGCACTATGGAATTGATATTCAAAATCCGGAGAATACCCCAATTGTGGCTGCCGGTGATGGCGTGGTAATTTACGCCGGGCCGGATAGCCAAAAGCTGCTTGGCCCCTGGCTCGATTTTTTCGGTCAGGCAGTGGTTATTGAACACACTCAACCATGGAACGGTATGCCCGTCTACACGCTGTACGGCCATGTTTCCAAAGCACTGGTGCAGGTGGGGCAACAAGTAAAAACCGGGGACCCCATTGCGTTGGTAGGGCAATTGGGCGTAGCTTTAGGCCCGCATCTCCATTTTGAGGTTCGGGTTGGCGCCGGCACCTATTACAATACCCGCAATCCGGATTTGTGGATTCGCCCAGACCCCGGCTACGGGGTGATTGCCGGCCGGGTCGTTGACCATCAGAATTATTACGTGCCCCAACAGTTGGTGACCCTGCACTTTGCCGAAAATCCCGGCAAGTTTTGGCGACAAACCTTTACTTATCCCGATGAAGAGGTAAATTCTGATGAATTCTATGGGGAAACTTTTTCATTTAGCGATGTCCCCTCCGGGCGATACCTGCTAAAAACTTTTTTTGATGGCCGGCAATTAACCGTTCCAATCACGGTTACCAATCAAAGTACTACCTTTGTTCTGCTCAAACAAGAGCTGCCTCCACCCCCACCCAAAACTCCTGCGCCTCCCCCTACGGCTACGGCGGCTACCCCAGCGCCCGTAAATGAAGCGGTTCCGCCGGCCGGTGAATCGCAATCTTTGCCGGGGCAATAACCAGACATTATATTGATTTAATTGAAATGCGCTTTTGTCCCCGTCGTGTAGAGCAGGATTTTCTGAATGACAGGCTAAAAATCCTTTAATTCTGCCGTAGGTCCTGCTTTTTCCGGGTAACATAAGACTAATCGGTATAATGTCTACTGTAAAACGGGCCACAGACAAATTTATTGTCAGGCTTCAAAAAATTGCATAACTCAGGGTATAATATTAAGAATTGGATGATACCAGTGACAGATTGTATCGGCTCTGTCGTTGTATCTTACAATGGATAGCTAAGTTCTAAGTCAAGTTCTAATTGACGGGTGTAGCATTTGGGCCTTGTGCCCT
>CAYWSS010000021.1:0-18755 GCA_964460505.1 uncultured Caldilineaceae bacterium
AATGAAAAAACTCTGCGTTCCTGGCGCTCTTTGCGGTTAATTTTCTTGCACAAAATACAAGCTTTTCAGTATAAAGCACCTAAGACGCTATGGCTTTTCCAGAATTGCGCCTGGAAAAATTGGGGGCAGTGAACTGTTAATGAAAACCCAACTCACTTCACAATTGACAATTCATGGTTATCGACAAAAAATCGTCGATGCAAATACCTTAGGCCCTAAAGACAACCCCAAAGTTACAGCTTTTTGATCATTATCTCATACGGAGAATCGGCAAAGCCTTCGCGGTTGTAGGCTTTCATAGCACGTTTGTTGTCTTTGTGTACATACAATCGGATTTCAATTACATTAGCCCGCCGCGCCTGATCTCTAACGTGTTCAACCAACTCATCCATTAAATTTTGCCCCCGGTATTCCGGCAGCAGAAAAATAGTTTGTATCCACCAGTACATGCCCGCGTTCCAGGCATTCCACTCTTCCCTCACCGATACACAACCAACCACACCAAACCGGCTGCTCTCCAGCACCCAATAGCGCAACAGATCCGGGTTTTCTATGGCTTTGCTGACACCCTGCCGAATTACATCCGGCGGTATTTGGAGACCCTCTCCTTCAAGTGCGCCAACCATCGTAAAATAGACCAGTTTATCCAGATCGCCTATTTCTGCTTCTCTCACTGCAAATGACATGACTAAAACTCCCGTTAATCTTGATTTAGGAACCGGGATTAAATAACTTGTGCATTTGAAATATGTCATTTCGAGGAGGTACGACGAGAAATCCCTGAGACCTCTGTTTGTAAGCCGACTCTGTGGGGATTTCTCCCTTCGGTCGAAATGACATGCACAAGTTAATTAATTCTTATTCCTTAGCTCCATTGTGATTGACACTTCTGAAAATCCCGCCGATTTCCAGAATTGGTGGCCAACGCGGTTTCCAACCAACACTTCCAGTTGAACCGGTTGGTTAGCCGGCAAAATTTCGGAACACAAAATCCCGATGGCTTTTCGACCAATATTCTGGCGGCGGTGTTCTCCGGCTACAAAGAATTGTCTCAAATAAATGTGATCGTTTTCAAACCTGTACAACGCGTACGCCTGAACAACCCCACCTGTTTCAAACAAAATGGCCGTATATTCATCATCTGGCCAGCCGCGCATGCGCTGTTTTAATTGTGCTATCGTCATTGGATTGGGATGCCCTTCATCACGTATTGGTTGATGATTTATGCGGGCCAATGCAGGAACATCTGCCTGCGTTGCTCTGTGATAATCCATCGTGTAGCACTCACAGTATTCGTGAAAAGTATCACTAAGTTCAGCAGTATACCACCAATTAATATCTGTGGCTAACCGCGGCTGACTACTTACTACAACCCCCATTATGGCGTATAGTGACGCCGCATGGACTATTTTGGAGGTATAAAAAAATTCCACGCCGGGCGTGATTTTGGCGTGGAATTTTCTCAAAGGTCTTTTTTTTCAATCTTTGCAACCATTCAGAAACACGGAGATTCACGGAATTAACGCAGAGATTCGCAGAGAAAAAGAAAAAGTTGATAAAATCTCTGTGCCTTCTCTGCGTAACTCTGTGTCCAAAGAGTTTTGGTGAACAGTTAATTATCTTTCAACACCATACACCTTGCTATCTGTGTGATAATCAATCCAACCAAACCAGAAGGAATAGGTGAAGGGCACTTCTGCCAATTGCGTGCCTTCTAATTCGCCACGGGTGGCGACCCCGGTGATGGTATCCCATTCACTCTGCGTTTTTGTATCCCGCACAATTGCCGGATTGCTTGTGCCTTCAAAAGTGAGAATTCGATCATCATCCAGCCGGCGGTCGAAAGCCGTACCGGACAGGGTGCTTTTATTAAAGAAAACGGCCACCGGAATGTTACCAACTTCGTCATTTACTAGCGGTTCTCTGCCCAGTACGGAAAAAGGATAGGCCTTGGCTTCGCCGGCCAGCCGCAAGCCAATCACGTATTCTTTGGGATGAATATCATCGCCCCGGTGCGGCCCGCCCCCGCTAATTGCTCCGCGGCCAACTACGCCTTCGCGGCCGCCGGCGTAGTAGCTTGCATACGGGTCGCTGCCGTACAACCCCGGACTAACCACCAAAGTTTCGGGATGCCGCGCTTTCCAGGTTTGCCAATCGGTGTTTAAAACGGGGATAAATTCGAGATGGGTGCCCGCGAATTCGCCTCCCACCCCTTGCCCCAAAATGTGGGACCACAAGCTCTCTGTTTCCCGATCAAACATAATCAATCCGTTGCGATACAACATGCCGGATACGCCAAAGGTGAGTGCTTGATCTTCTGTTACTTGCCGGTCATACACGATGCCGGTGTAGCAGAGCGGTCACCAGGTGGCGGCAATCAATCTGCCGCCAACCTCGTCATTGACAATTTCGTGGGAACTCATATAGGGGATGGGGTAGGCCCGGCTGTCACCGTTAATGCTTACCCCCAACACCCGGGTCAAGAGGCTCATCCCGGCAGCATCGGCATCGTCGGCCGAAACCATGATTTTGGCAACTTCATCGGGGTTAATGGCCCGGATGGCATCGGGGGGAAGCAGGGCTTCCACTTCATCCGGATCGATGTAGGCCGTTTCCAGTTGCGGCTGTAAGTTGCGCCCACTGGACACGGGCGCAACTGCCGGCCCTTCTTCCGATGCCTGGGCCACCGGCGGCGGGGCTGCCCGATCAGGCAGAGAGCCTGACAACCGGTTTGGCATACAAGCAGTCACCCCAAACAGTAACAACGTAAATGCCAGGACTGAAAATCGAAGTTGCATGGGCATTTTCCTTTCAACTCTAAATACAATCTCAGCAGGCCGAGACGTAATTCTACCGTATTCACAACAATTCCCGTTTTGGAAACTGTGCCGCCGATAACCACTTAGCCGGACTGATTTTTAGTAACCATTCACCCCCTATGTCATTCCCGCACGTATTAAGCGGGAATCCACAGACAACACGCCTGGATTCCCGCTAAAAACATGCGGGAATGACATAACTATACGGGGGGGAGTGAACGGTTACAATTTTTGTCGGTGTCAGAGCAGAATTTACAGAACTACGGCGAATCAAAATTCTATCATTCCGAAAATTCTGCTCTGAAATGCCGACAATAATTGTCAAACCGGGAATTGCTGCCGTATTCATAATTTAGCGCATCATGAAACAGAAAAAAGTAACCTGCACTACAATTGTTGGCTCAACTCGCGCATCGATTTTTGGCGTGCTAAAATGGGTATCGAGTTGAAGGCAGAGTCATCGCTTTGTTATAGATGCCCGGAAAAGTTTTTTCCTAAATAACATCCGCAAATCATTGGGCGAAAACTTTTCAGGAGTGCTGTATTTGATGAAAGCCTATCTTGCTATCAAATTTTATGCAGATAATAGAAACAGAGTGGTGATTGAGGGGATCTCGAACTCGCTGGAGAAATCGGGATTTGAGACGGTTTGCGTAACCCGCGATCTTGAGTAGTGGGGAAGCATCCACTTTACGCCGGAGGAGTTGATAAAACGTTCCTTCGCCGAGATCGACTCGAGTGATGTTGTTGTGATTGAGCTTTCTAAAAAGGGGGTGGGCCTGGGCCTTGAAGCCGGTTACGCCTTTGCCCGTCAAATCCCTATTGTTACCATTGCCAAAGATGGGGCGGATGTATCAACAACCCTGCGGGGGATATCCCATCGATTGTGCCATGACCAAAATTTTACTGAGCCGGCCGATTTCTTTAAAAACTTACCCCAGACTCTCCGCCAACACTCGTAAACCCTCTTCAAAATTTGGATCTACTGAGAATCGGAATCACCCTCCTCCGGAAGGGAGAGGAGTTGCTCTGGAAATTGGGAGGCGCCGCTGGTCAAGAAAAATTTTTCCGCCACACCGTAAAGTTGTCCCCCAAGCCCTTTTACTTCCGGCACCAGCCACACAGTCCAGGGGGGCAGAAAAAACAACAACAGCCCGCTGGCCAGCATCACAACTATGCCGGCCGGGTAGAGTAGCAGTCCAAAATCGCGGCGGACAATAAAGCTGATGTTGTGATCCAGAGTCAACGTTAGAGAAATATCATCAATTTCAATTGTGTCACCCATTTGAACCGTCAAGTTTTCAGATGGCGTGGTCTCGGAACCGCGCCGAACCTGCACGTTGTAGGTGCTGTCCCCGGCGGTAGAATCGGGCAAAATTTGAAATGCGAGATCAGCGGAAGGGACAAGAAAATAAACCGGCTCATCGGTTTGAGGCAGGGGCAGACTTAAGGGAGCGCCGGGCAAAAGATCAACCTGCACAGGCATTAACCGGCGCGGCTGCCCCAAATTATCTTTGGCCTCAACCGTCAAAACAGGCCCGGTGCCGGTTGGCCAGATGAGGGTTTGTTTGAATAGCACCGGCTGAAACGGCTTCAAAAAAAGGGCCAGGGCTGGCTGCTCGGCGCGGGACGGATTAAAAATAACCACGGCGCGGCTGTTATCAAATTGATGCAGTTCAACAGTGCTGTCAAAAAGACGGCTTTGCTCCAATTTGTGCGGCCAAACGGTAAACTGTTCGGTATCCAGGCTGAAACGGGTGGCCAGAAATGCTGTTATCAACAGAAGTGCCCCACCGTAAAAAACCGGCACGCCCAACCACATCCAGCGCCGGCGCCAGGCGTTGACCGCGCGCGGGTCGGATTCCGGGGATGCGTTAATGGTGAAGCCGTGGCCAATCAACCTTTCTTTGATTTGCGCTAAAAACGCATCCGGCAATGCCGGCAGGCGCACCGAATGTTCCACTCGCTGCGCCAGGGGATGCTGCCACGTTATGCCATCCGGCTCGTTTTTGGCTCGCCGCCACGATGGGCGGGCAAAGTCGGCCAGAGCTACCATACTGTTTAGCAGCAGGAGGGCCAGGGGACCCCAAAGCCAGATTGAATGGAAAATGCGGGAGATGCCCAGCAGGTAAAGTGATTGGCCCCAGGGCTGAACCATTGGCGGAAGTGAGGCAATCCAGATGTCCGCCGGAGTATCGGGCGTTGGTTGCTGCGGAATGATGAGCTGCAAGAGCAGAACAACGGTCAGCACGGCTAACAGAACTGCGGTGGTTTTTGGGCTTCGCAACGTGTACCAGACCGAAACGGTGAATCGCTGAAAATTCAATACAAATCGATTGGATTGGGCATTGGCTGTGTCCATTAATCGGCGCTTGGGTTATGTTTGGATTGATGGGAGGTATTCTATCACAACCTCAGAGGTCGCCAAAATCATAAAGCTCTTTCGGGGTAATTTCCGGCACGTTGGTGAATCTGCCAAAAAAGTAAAAGCTCATGTCTGGAACAAGTGTAAAAGTGACCGGCACTTATTGCTAAAGGGCTTTCTGGCAGGAAAACAAAGTGCCGGTCACTTGTACTGAACAGCTCTTTCGCGGTATCTAAAATACAGGAACCCGGGTTCCTCAATCTTCTGCTTTGTTGAGTTAAGTTGCATTTGCTAAAGGGGTAGGATAAAATTGCGACGGTACGTTTTACACATTGCGTATTACGTGTTGCGTACTACCTTGGGGTAAATTATACGTAATACGAAGTACGCAATACGTTGCATTTTTTACTCCCGGTTTATTCATTTGAGGTTTGTCAATTTACCGGCAGAATACGGTTATTATTTGTTTCCTGCAAAAACAATGTGGACAATTATTTTAATTATTGTGGCCCTGTACGTGGGGGTGACGGCAATTCTGTATGTGCTGCAAGAGCGATTGCTCTACTTTCCAACGCGGCGGTTGATTGCCACTCCCAACACTGTCGGGCTGATTTATGAAGATGTGCGCTTTGAAGCCACAGATGGCACGCAGGTATCGGGCTGGTTTATTCCGGCTTCTGCGGACGGGCAAGATAGCGAGCGGACGCTCCTTTTTTTTCATGGAAACGCCGGCAACATCTCCCACCGGCTCGACTCAATCGAACAGTTTCACCGGTTGGGGCTAAACGTCTTCATCATTGATTATCGGGGCTACGGCCAAAGTGGGGGGCGATGGACCACCGAGGCAGGCACCTATCTTGATGCGGAAGCTGCGTGGCGCTACCTGACAGAAGATCGCCAGATTTCTCCGGAGCAGATTATCATTTTTGGCCGGTCGCTGGGGGGCGGAGTCGCAGCGGGGCTGGCCGCAGAACATCCCCCTCGCGTGCTGATTCTGGAATCGACCTTTACCTCTGTGCCGGATATGGCGGCCCGGCAGTTCCCTGTTTTTCCGGTTCGACTGTTATCTCGCATAGATTACAATACGCGGGCGCGGGTGCAAAAAATTGATGCGCCGCTCCTGATTATTCACAGCCCAGCCGACGAGGTGATTCCCTACAGCCACGGTCAGGCGCTGTTTGAAGCGGCGCCGGC
The DNA here is from genome assembly GCA_964460505.1 of uncultured Caldilineaceae bacterium. Lineage (GTDB taxonomy): Bacteria > Chloroflexota > Anaerolineae > 4572-78 > J111 > J095. The sequence continues at coordinate 6,379 of CAYWSS010000021.1, forward strand.
CCCCAAACAGTTTCTGGAAATTTCCGGAGGCCACAATGATGGCTTCATTGTTTCCGCCGGCCGGTACGAGCCTGTTGTAAGCGTCTTTATCAATCAACACTTTAAGTGACCAAACAAAAACGCGCTTTTCTAAACGTAAGTCAATCCAATCGAGGATTCCTGTTTTCTCAGCCTTAGCCTCAGCCTAATTTGCGACGAATCGTCTGCCTGCATAAATAGACATTAGACCGATTAGTCTTATGTCATCCAGAAAAAGCAGGACCTACGGCGGAATTAAAGGATTTTTATCCTGTCATTCAGAAAATCCTGCTCTACACGATGGAGACAAAAACGCATTTTAATTAATTCATTATATGTGTAATATAGCACTCCAGAAAAGTTTTTTCGCAATACCGCAAGAATCATCAGGTAAATTAAAGTGACCGGCACTTAAAATAAGTGCCGGTCACTTGTAACCTGCCAAGTTTTGCGAAACTGCGTTTTTTCCTAAATAACATCCGTATTGCGTAAATCGTTGGGCGAAAACTTTTCTGGAGTGCTATACTGTTGATTATTGCCAACAACGGTTGTTCAGTCGAATTGTACAGGCTTGGTAATCTTCACCGGTTTGAATGTGCGGTAGAGACTCATGCCAAAATAGAGCAGCGCATATCCCATTGAGATAAATACAAACAGCGGATTTGAATTTGGGTACACAATCAACATTCCGGCCGTGCCCACGCCCCAAATCAGCGTTGCAGTGAGCATCGCCCAACGCACCCCCGGGTTAGATGAAACATACTCTAACCGAGATGGATAAATGTATTTAAAAGGCACAAAAACCATCACCGCCAAAAATAAAATGATAACCAGGTTTATCCACGGCGCCTGTTGCCAGAAAAACAGGTAAAATACCACAATGTTCCAGTAGCTGGGAAAGCCTTTAAAGAAATGGTCTTCGGTTTTGGCATCGGGTTGGGTAAATTGGTAGGCCGATGCCAAAGCGATTACGCCGGCTCCCAGAAAGGCCCAACCCGGCGGGAGCAGCCCGGAAACCAGCAGAAAGAAGGCCGGCACCATGGTGTAATTGAAATAATCGATGATGTTATCCAGCAGTTCACCATCAACCATAGGTGTGGCCTCTTTGGTTCTGGCTCTGCGAGCCAGGGTACCGTCAATGGCATCTACAAAAATGGCCATCGCCATAAACCAAAACGCCAGGGTAAACTGGCCTTTGTGAATCATCCACAAGGCAAACAATCCCCATACAGCACCACTGGCCGTGACCAAATGTACCAGCCAGGCCGCAGTACGACGTTTTTTGCTGACAAGAAAAGGTGAATCTTCAACGGGCATTACGTTAGAGTCTTGCACAATTCAGGTATCGCCTTTCATCAATTGTTAGGGCAGCCAGAAAATCAGGAAGAGTAAAAACACCCGAAGCAGTTCTTTGCGTCTGACAGCCTCACCTTGGCTGTGTTTTAGTTTTGGGGCAGGTAACTGTCCAGCCCCCTTCCCCATCACGATGTAGCATCGGGCCTTGTGCCCGCCTACAAGGGGCTATGCTACCGGGGAGAGTGAACGATTGCTGGGACAGACTACCGCCGTGTTGGGAATTTACCGCAAAGCCCGCTAAGAACGCAAAGATTTTAAGGTTTTTTACCCAATACCCAAAGGGCACAATGAGGGCCCCCTGTCTTTGCGGCCTCCATATTCTCTGCGGTTAGAATAAAAATCCGCCCCTAAACGTAAACGCATCCCCTCATCTTGAAAAGTTTGACAATCTTACCTTCAGGTTTTATAATCTTGGGCAGTAATGCGGGTATAGTTCAGTGGTAGAACGCAACCTTCCCAAGGTTGATGTCAGGGGTTCGAGTCCCCTTACCCGCTCTCACAAAAGGTGTTGCAAATAGAGAACCTATAACAAAGTCGGGCCATTCGAAGCCCGGCTTTTTTATTAATTGTTCTCTCCCCGTACAATTTGCAACCTCCAGGCTCATTGCTGCCCAAAGCTATTCTTAATTTCCCTGAGTTTATATATTACTATCTCCTCATCAATACGCAAAATATTCTATTTCTCTCGTCGATTCGACCACACAATCCCTGCCGCACAGAATTTCGTTCGGTTTTATGTCCAATTATCTAAAAATCTAAAACTATGTGATCGGTGCAATTAACCCGCAGTGGCTAACCAGGAAGTGGTAACTTTGCCGGGATTTGGAGATTGAAAACCTGCCCGTGGGCTTTATCACGAATAAACCTTGTTGCGAATATTTGCAATAACAACTGTTATCTCTTAAAATAGTTTGACCAAATTGATGCATCAACAGGAGAGGATGATGCTTGAGAAAAGGATGCTTTTTCTGTCACTTTTTTTGCTGGTAGCCATGCAGTCTTGTTTTGGGCCATCAACACCGGTCAATGTTCAATCACCAGCGGATGATGATACCGGTATGCTGGAATTTACGGCCAACGGCGAAGATTTTATTCGGCAGGGTTTCACCTCCAAAGACGGGTGGGACATTGCGTTTGACAACGTTTGGGCCAACGTATCCGGCATCACCGCCTATCAAACCAATCCGCCTTACGATCCGGACAAAATGGAAGCAGACATCGAAGCTGACCAAATTTTGCAACTCCCCGGCACGTTTCTTATCGATTTGGCAGCGGGCAACAAAACTGCCCTGCCAATTTCAGTGAGCAAAGTTGTGGCTCCGGTTGGGCGCTACAATGCTCTGGGCTGGCAGATGACACCGGCAACAGAGGGTGAAATGGAAGGCTACAGTCTGGTGATGGCCGGTACCGCCAAAAAGGATGGCGAATCGCTGCCTTTCACCATTGGTGTGGAGGAAAGCTACAGCAACCTTTGTGGTGAATATGTGGGCGATACCCGCAAAGGTTTTTTGGCCGCCAATGGCGCTGCCAACCTGGAAATGACCTTTCATTTTGATCATATCTTTGGCGATTCCCAGTTGCCGGCCAATGACGGCATTAATACGCTGGCCCCCGGCTTTGCGCCGTTCGCATTGATGGCCAAAAACGAGATGATTGAAACCGACCTGGCCGCGCTGGCCGGCGCCTTACCTGAGGATGAATATCACATGCTGCTCAATATTCTACCCACATTGGGACACACCGGCGAGGGACATTGCTATTACGGTAACTAACTCAATTGAGATTATTTGCAATAAACATTCCTATCGATTACACTCATTTACGACAGGTTTAATGAGTAGCCAGGATGTCAACTTATGAAAAAAAATCATTTGTGGAAAGCAATTGTTGGGCTGATTGCCGGTATTATGCTGGTCAGTTTTGCCGCAGTGGCGTATGCGCATGGAGTGGTTATTTCCTACACCGTTAAAACCAACGGTGAAGTTGAACTGTACGCCGAATTTGACACCGGTGAACCTATGGGCGAGGCCCAAGTAACTATCTACTCGCCTGCGGACCCGCAGACGCCGTGGCTAACCGGCACCGCCGACGAAGCAGGCCGCTACGTATTTGTCATCGACCCGGAATTGGAGGGATGGTGGGATATTCAATACCGCAAGGCCGGCCACGGTAACTTCATTCATTTCGAACTTGAAACGGGGATGATTGATCCGGCCCTCGTGGACAATCCGCCCGGCGAGCTGCTGCCAGATACGCCCACTACTAAACCATCTGTCGGCGAGGCAGCACCTTCGGCGGCAACGGTGGCGATTTCATCCGGCGGGTTCACCTCGTTCCAGATTCTGCTGATGAGCGCCAGCGTTATCTGGGGCTTTGTCGGGACGGCGCTCTACTTTTCCAGCAGGAAAACTCAGGAACACGGCCACGCGCGCGGCCATCATCATTAAAATGGCAGAGGTTAGGGGTTGGGGGAAAGCCCTTCCCTAACTCCTAATTCCCAACCCCTAACCCCTATAGTATGAGGAGAACAACATGCACATTCCCGATGGAATTTTGCCCATGTCAGTTTGCGCGGCAGGGTACGCTGTTACCGGCGCGGCCACGTGGTATTCGCTGCAAAAGATTAACCGGCAGGACGACCCGCAGGCCGGCATTCCCAAAGCGGCGCTGTTGACCTCGGTTTTTTTTGTGGCCTCGTGGATTCATATTCCGGTACCGCCCACCAGCGTGCATCTCATTTTAAACGGGCTTTTGGGGGTGATCCTGGGTTGGTATGTCTTCCCGGCCATTTTAATTGGCCTCTTCTTTCAAGCCATCATGTTCAACCACGGCGGATTGACCACGTTAGGTGTTAACGCCGCCATGATGGGCATTCCGGCCTTAATCGCCTACTTTATTTTTCAATTGCGCTTTAAATTTGGGGGCGATTCCCCGGCCACGTTGGCCCGGTTTGCCTTTTTGGGTGGAGCGTTGGGGCTGGGATTGACCGCGGCTATCGCCTTTCCCACATTGATTTATACTATCCCCGGCAATATTGACGTTGCCGCCGAGCGAGCCGGCATTATCGCCTTGCTGGTTGCGCATATCCCGCTTATGGTCATCGAAGGATTTTTTACCGCTATGCTGGTCTCTTTCCTGTATCGCGTAAAACCTGAGCTAATTCAGGCAATGGCTACATGAATCTGGGTATCGAAGATTACGCCTATTTAGACTCACCGCTCCACCGTTGGGACGCGCGATACAAATTGCTCGGGTTGGGGGTCATCATTTTTGGTTTTGCATTTGTGCAGGATTTGCGATTGCTGCCGCCGATGCTCCTGATTACGGCCATTATTTTTTGGCTGTCGAACATGCCATTCAGCTATCTGGTCAGTCGATTGCGCTATCCCGGCATGTTCCTGCTCACCGTGGCTATTTTGCTGCCCATCTCCTCCGGGCAAACGGTGCTGTTTAGCCTGGGGCCGCTCCCGCTGGGTGTGCGGTTGGAGGGATTGACGACCATGCTGGTGGTGGTTACCAAATTTGTCTGCATTTTAACCCTGAGCATTGCGCTGTTTGGCTCGGCCCCGTTTCTCACCTCTATTAAAGCCATCCGGGCGTTGGGATTGCCGCCACTCCTGGCAGATATGACTCTGCTCAGCTATCGCTATATTTTTGAAATTGGCAACGACCTGCGTCAGATGCAGGTTGCCATGCGGTTACGCGGCTTCCGGCTTAAAGGCTACGAGCGGCGCAGTCTAAATCAGATGGCGGCCATGGCCGGGACGCTGCTCATTCGCAGCTACGAGCAGTCGGAGCGGGTGTACCACGCCATGACGTTGCGCGGCTACGGGCGCACGCCCGCCCCGGCGCTGGCGCGCGAGTTTCAGGCCGTGCCTGCCGATGCCCTGGCAATGCTGGCCGCCGATACAATTGGGCTGGCCTTTTTTACGGCAGAAGTATTGCTGCGCAGCGGGTTGGGAGGATAAGCGAATGTCGATGGAAATTGCGCTGACCGGAACCCTGAGAGTTGCGCTGGCTTTGGCTGCGGCAGCGGGTGTTCTTTATTTTTTGTGGATTAACTTGAAATGGCGGCTGCGTGGCGTACAGTACGGCATTATTGGCCTGGTTGTGCTCACCGCCACCGTTCATATGCTGTCCGGCGCAAACGATTATCTACTGTATCTCAACGGAGTCGGTTTTCTGGTGCTGCTTACGTTGCTGTATTTTGTCCCACTCGGCCCGCTGGAACCGTACCGGCGGTGGCTGTACGGAATTGTGGCGGCCTACACCGGGGTGACAATTGCGGGTTATTTTATTATCCATCCGTGGGGAATCCCGTCTGACACCCTCGGCATTTTTACCAAGGCCACCGAGATAATTTTGCTGGGCTTGCTGGCCATCGAATTTTTCAGACGCGGGCAGCCGGTCGCGCCATTAATAATTGAAGAAGCCGGCCCTGTTTCAATTGAAACGCACCGGCTTAACGGTAAACCGCCCGGCGATGTACCGGCCCTGAAAATCCGGGGACTCAACTACTCCTATCCCGACAAGCCGGACGTGCTGCAAAATATCAACCTGACCATCCGGCCCAACGAGCGGGTCGGCCTGATTGGCCCCAACGGAGCCGGAAAAACCACGCTGTTTATGTCGCTGGTGGGTATTCAGAAACCGGAAGCCGGAGAAATCACCCTGTTTGGTCAAACGATGCAACATCGCGACTTTCGCCCGGAAATTGGCATGGTGTTCCAAAAATCTGATGACCAGCTTTTTAGCCCATCGGTGCGGGATGACGTAGCTTTTGGGCCGGAAAATCTGGGGTTGTCACCGGCAGAGGTATCGCACCGGGTAGAAGCGGCTCTATCCGCCACCGGCGTGGCCAAACTGGCCGACCGCCCCCCGCACCATCTTTCCGGCGGCGAGAAACGGATGGTTTCCATTGCCGGGGTCATGGCCATGCAGCCCCATCTGGTCATTTACGACGAACCCAGCGCCAATCTGGATATTCGTTCACGGCGGCGGCTAATTGAATTTCTCCAGCAAACCGACCACGCTTTCATTATCGCTTCACACGATCTGGAGTTTCTGCTGGAAGTGTGCAAGCGGGTCATTCTGCTCGATGCAGGGCAGATTGTTGCCGATGGCCCTCCCTATGCGGTGATGAACAACCCCACGCTCATGGAAGCCCACGGCCTGGAGCGGCCCCATTCGTTGACCCCTCACCTTGAGCCGGCGTTAACGTAGGATAGTTCCAAGATCTCCCCGCGCCTGTTGATCCGGGCCGGCAAAATTATCCCAACACCTCGTATTACGGAATGGTGCCCAAATAACTTACCCAATTGGGGCCGACAATCAAAATCTGGCTCTCTGGTAGTTTGCAGGATCGCTCTATAAAAAACGTATTATCTGCCACAAATTACACTAATTTTTTATTTTTTCGTGTTAATTCGTGCAATTCGCGGCAAATTCTTTACTTTGATCCTGCGAAATCCTGTAGAGCCCAAAATTTTAACCACAGACGCGAAACGCACAGAGAACGCACAGAACAACTTTGAAAACTTTGTACCTGCTTTGCGCCCTCTGTGTTAAAAAAATTCTCGCCGCAAGCGTCACGCAAATGTGTAAGCGTAAAATTACAGGAACATACAGGTAAGAAACCTCTGAGTTGTTTACTGACCCGAAGCCGGCGGCGGCGGGTATGTCTGCGCCAGGGTCACCCGCTTGTTAATGGAAGGATGGCTGTGCAGCAAAAATTCCACCCAGGCGGGTGGCTCGGCATCGGCCAGGTTTTGGTTAGCCAGGCGGGTCATCGCATTGATGAACGCTTGCGGTTTGCCGGTGGCTTCCAGGGCGTAATGGTCGGCCAAAACCTCTCGCCGGCGAGACCAGGCGTTGCCCAACGGCATTGTCACCAACCCAAACACAGCCAGGGCCACAATCAGCAGGGGCAATGTGGCGGGGTCGGCCAGGCTTGTATACCCAAAATAGGCCACCCCCCAACGCATGACGGCATCGGCCAGCCGGAAGCCGATCAACGTGAGGCCAGACTGCACCAGAATACCCAGCGGCAGGTCTCGGTGAACATGATGGCCCAATTCGTGAGCCAGAACCGTTTCAATTTCATCGTGCGAAAAGTTGTTGAGCAGCGTGTCACCCAAAACTATTCTGCGCGTAGAACCGAGGCCCATAAGCGCCGCATTGGCCGCTACCGTTTTGCTGCTCATATCAAAGGCATAAACGCCTTTAACGTGGGTGCCGGCCCGCTCAGCCAGTTGGGTCAGCCGGGCCGCCAACTCATCGTCACCCAGCGGTTTGTATTTGTAGAAGAGTGGAAAAATCAGAACCGGGACCAGATTGCTTAACAATACCGAAAACAGCAGCATTGCCAGCGCCGCCCACAGCCACCAGAAGTTGGGAGCCACTGCCAGCAGGCCGTAGATGACCAGCAGCGCAATCAGGCCCAAAACACCGCTAAGAGCCAGCCCCTTAACCTGATCTTTGAGCCACTCCCCAAGCGATTGCTTCGATTGTCCATAGCGGTGCGGCAGCACAAAGCCGCTGTAATAACTGAGCGGAGCCGTCAAAATAGTATAGGGCAGGCCAAAACCAAGTGCAAACAGCGGCACACCGAGCCAGAGCGACTGCGTAAATTGGTAAATCTGGTCACGCAGCCAGGGCGACAGCCCGGAGAATATCCAGAACAGAACATAGACAGCCCCAAAAATCAACTCTGCTACAAAAATGCGGCGGCCAATACCGGCATATTCTTTAGCTTTTTCCTGGCGGTTGTTATCGAGCGTGACAGCATCAATCATTTTTACACCTGCAACGTGAAGTTTTTTGTGAACGATAGAAATCTTAAACCAGATACACCGGAATTCCAAACCGAACGGGTACTAATTTTGGCTGAAATGTGCCGCCGGCTAAAGTTGCTGCCCGCATGCCTTACAAGGCAACTCAGCTCGCCAGCCTTAAGGAATTAGTACTAAATTCAACCACTCCTCAAAATTCTATGTTATAATTGTTAAAGAGTTCCGGCGCGGGAGCTTTGCAACTTAACAACATAACAGTCTCCCAGAAAAATCGTTACCTGACCATCGATATATCACGCACTGAGTACCCTCAATTACGAGATACGAAATACGCAACACGCAACACGCAATAGTAACAAGCTTCCCGCCAAATGTGGGAAGCTTCTTTATTTTTACACCCTGAATCAGAGAGATAACGATGGCTAAACAATATGACCTGCGGAAAATTTACACACTGTTGGCAAAAGGGTTTACCGCAACAGAATTGCAGCAATTCTGTGACCAGGCCGCCGGATTTGACGCCCCCCTACCGGCTGATGCCACGCGCGATGACATGGTTCGGCTCATCTTTGATTATGCCCGCAACAAATCCGGCTTCGAGCCAGTTCTAAAATGGGCCCATCAGCAAAAACCGGCCAAATACGACGCCCTCTACCCGTACGATGATGCCCCCCATACCGGCGAATATCTGGGCAAGTACCGCCTGGTAGAGCGGCTGGGACGCGGCGGCATGGCCGACGTTCACAAGGCCTACCACCCTGCGCTTAACCGCTACGTGGCTATCAAAGCCCTGCACGGCCATCTCTCCGACCAGACCACCCTGATTGAACGCTTTCAGCAGGAAGCCACCGCCGTGGCCGGCCTGCGCCACCCCAACATTGTGCAGGTGTACGATTTTTTTGCCGTCGGCGACACCTACTACATGGTTATGGAACTGATTGACGGCCCCACCCTGCAAACCAAACTGCGCCGGCACAAAAGCAAAAATACATTTTTTTCGCTGACCCAAACCGGCAATATTCTCTCGCCCCTGTCCAGCGCCATCGATTACGCGCACGGCCGCCACATGATTCACCGCGACCTGAAACCCAGCAACATCATGTTTACCGCCGAAGGGCAGGTGGTGCTGACCGATTTTGGCATTGCCCGCATTTTAGGCGATACGCAGCACACCGTAACCGGCGCCGTTATTGGCACGCCGGTTTACATGTCGCCGGAACAGGCCCAGGGACAACGGGCCGATGCCCGCAGCGATATTTACGCTCTGGGCACCATCCTGTTCGAAATGGTCACCGGCCACACCCTGTTTGAAGGCGACACCCCCATCGCCATTATGATGAAACACGTCAATGAACGCCCGCCCCACCCCGGCACCATCAATCCTCACCTGCCGCCGGGGGTGGAGCAGGTTATTCTCAAGGCGCTCAACAAAAACCCCGACGACCGCTATCAAACTGCCGGGGCAATGGCCACCGCTTTTCAAACCGCTACTGGCGCTGCCAACGGTAACGCCGGCGCAATCTCCAGACCTGCCGGAGAAGCAACAACGCACATTAGCATGCCAAAATCCGAGCAGCGGGCTTCAATTTTTATCAGCTACAAACGCAACGTTGACCCCGACGAATCCGTGGCCACCAAGGTGTACCAGGCTCTCAGCAAACAGCACGATGTATTTATAGACCAGACCACCCTGGTGGGTGAACGCTGGGCCGAACGCATTGAGGCCGAATTGAGCCGGGCCGATTTTCTCATCACCTTCCTGTCCGGCCAATCCATCCACAGCGAAATGATTGAGGCCGAAATAGCCAAAGCCCACCGCCTGGCCCAGAAAAACGGCAAGCCCGTCATCTTGCCCGTGCGGCTCGATTACCGGGACCCCTTCCACTACCCGCTTAGCGCCTACCTCAACGCGCTCAACTGGGATTTTTGGCAAAGTCATGAAGATACCAAACACGTTATCAAGAATCTGGTGGAAGCCATCACCGGCAATCCATTGCCGCTGGATGACCGGGGCAAAGTAAATCTGCTGCTGACGGCCTCGGAAACAGCCACGCACACGCCCCCGCCTTCGGCCCAACCCACCCGTCTGGAAATGCCGGAAGGCACCATGGACCCCCAATCCAAATTCTACATCGAGCGCAGCGGCGACCGCATCGGCCTGGACGCCATTGAGCGGCAGGGGGTGACCATCACCATTAAAGCCCCGCGCCAAATGGGCAAAAGCTCGCTGCTGATGCGCATTATGGACCGGGCCGCGCAGCAGGGCAAACGGGTGGCATTTCTCGATTTTCAACTGTTCGACCACGACTCGCTGACCGATGCCGACGCCTTTTTTCCCCAGTTTTGCCTGTGGCTCACCGATGAATTGGAGATGGACGAGGATATCAGCAAATATTGGCGGCAGCCTCTGGGAAACAGCCAGCGCACCACGCGCTACGTCAGCCGTCACCTGCTAAAATCGCTCGACGGCCCGGTGCTGTTTGCCATGGACGAAGTGGACAGCATTTTCGATACCGATTTCCGCTCCGATTTTTTTGGCATGCTGCGCAGTTGGCACAACAGCCGGCGGGCCGGCTCTATCTGGAAACAATTCGATCTGGCCCTGGTCACCTCTACCGAACCGTACCAATTGATTGAAAATCTCAACCAGTCCCCCTTCAACGTGGGCGAAATCATCGAGTTGACCGATTTTACCCCGGCCCAAATAACCGACCTCAACCGCCGCCACGGCTCCCCCATCAATGCCGCCGCCGAAGAGCAACTGCTGGCCTTGTTGGGCGGCCATCCCTACCTCACCCGGCGGGCGCTGTATCTGGTCACCAGCGGGCGGCTGACCATCAACACCCTGTTTAGCCACGCCACCGACGACCACGGCCCCTTTGGCGACCATTTGCGTCATCACGCCTTTCGGCTGCACGGCCAGCCGGAACTGGTTGAGGGGCTGCGGCAGGTCATCCACCAAAACATCTGCCCCGACGAGCGGGTCTTTTTCCGCTTGCGGGGGGCCGGGCTGGTGCGCCGCGCCGCCGGAGCCACCGTGCTGCCCCGCTGCCAGTTGTACGCCAACTACTTCCGGGAGCGGCTTGATGGCTAACCAAACCATTTACACCGTCGGAGGCACCGTTCAGGCCGGCAGCGGCCTGTATATTCCGCGCCGGGCCGATGCCCAACTGCTGGCCCTGTGCCAGAGTGGAAGCTTTGCCTACGTACTCACCAGCCGCCAAATGGGCAAATCCAGCCTGATGGTGCGCACCGCAGAGCAACTGGCCGAAACAGGCATCACCTCCGCCATTGTCGATCTCAACCAGCTTGGGGTGCAGGTGTCTGCCGAAGCCTGGTATCTGGGCCTGCTGACCACCATCGAAGACAGCTTGATGCTGGAGACCGACGTGGTTGAGTGGTGGCAGCAAAACGGTTCGCTGGGCATTACCCAGCGCCTCACGCTTTTTTTCCGCGAAGTGCTGCTGAAAGAGGTAACCGACCCCATTGTCATTTTTGTCGATGAGATTGACAGCACCCTCAGCCTTGATTTCACCGACGATTTTTTTGCCGCCATCCGCTATCTCTACAACGGCCGGGCCACCGTGCCGGAACTCCAGCGCCTCTCTTTTGTGCTGATTGGGGTGGCCACCCCCAGCGATTTGATTGACGATGCCAAACGCACCCCCTTCAACATTGGGCAGCGGGTCGATCTGAATGATTTCACCTTTAAAGAAGCCCGCCCCTTTGCCGGCGGGCTGAACGCGCCCCGCCGCGAATCGCTGCAATTATTATCCTGGGCGCTCAAATGGACCGGGGGGCACCCCTACCTTACCCAGCGTTTGTGCCAAATTCTGGCTGCCGGGCAGCGCCCCGGCCGGATTGAAGCAGACGTTGACCAGATTGTAAAAAACACCTTTTTGGGTGAGATGAGCGAAAAGGACCACAACCTGCAATTTGTGCGCGATATGCTGACCAAACGCGCCCCCGACCTGGCCGGCGTGCTGAGCGCCTATCGCGCCGTCCGGCAGGAATTGTACGCCGTTCCCGACGAAGACCAGTCGCCGGTGATGGGCCATTTGAAATTATCCGGCGTGGTGCGCCGCGCCGCCCGCAAGCGGAAAAACACGCTGGCGGTCCGTAACCTGATTTACGCCACTGTGTTCGATATGGCCTGGGTTGAACACGAGCAGCAAAAAGCAGACGTGGCAGACCCGCGCGAACTGGCCCGGC
>CAYWSS010000022.1:0-13935 GCA_964460505.1 uncultured Caldilineaceae bacterium
TCCTTGAGGTAGAAAAATCAGACATCAGCATCACCCTGACTGCGGCAGAGGCAGGTCTGTTTACCTTGCCCGTTACAACTACAACCCACACGACATCCGGCGAACATTCTCTAACTCTTGAAATAAAAGCAGAGCCAAAGGGGCGTGGAAAACGAATACGCCCCCCCCAATCAAAAAGCTCCATGCCCGCCAATCTCATTCTTACGCCAATGGGATTAAATTTGGTAGGCAGCCTGGGCGCAACCTACCAGGAAAAACCTGTAAAGAAGGCCTCCTTTGTATTAGAAGTTGCCGGCGCAGAACAGCCGCTGGAAAGAGCGCCCAAACTCCAGCACTGTTATGATTCTATTTGGATAGAACAAGATGTTAACCTGTTTAACAAGGCGGTGCAGGAATTAAATTCGAGACAAGTAAAATTAAAAAATGAGTTGGGCGTTGAGCAGTTATATGTTAATCTTTACGGGGAAAGTGCGGCCAGGTTTGCCGATGTGGGCTTACCCCTGCGCATTGGAGAGGCAATAATATTGGCAAAAATATTAACCTACAGCTGCCAATATTTTTTAAGCAGTCCCAAACGAAGCAATGGGCTGTTGGTTCCCATTTGGGAGCGAGCCCTTGAACAGGAAATAGACACGACAGATGCGCTGAGTGTACTGCGTACAGCCGGCTATTTCCATATCATCCGTCTTTCTATTGCCCTTAGCTTTGGCTTGGTAGAAAAAGCATTTGGCCGCAAATTCTGGTCGCTGGAAGAGCAACAAGCCGTGGCCAACCATATTGCAGAGAATATTGAAACCGGCCAACCCCTGGATTTAGAGTTTTTGTACCTGCCATTACTTTTGGGGGGAACACAAATAGCTAAAAAACTCAGGTTACAAAACGAAGATACCGGCCACACCCTGGCCCTGATGAAAGCGGCCCGAGACGCTCGACCTCAGCTTTTTCTGGATGAGGATATGGCCAAAGTGGACAAAATTTACAATAAAATCTTACAGACGGCCCTTTTGTAAAATAGACATCTATCTGTAAAATAGCAGAATGCGAACCAGAGTCCGCCAAAATTTACAGACTCAGTAGATCCGGTTTTACCCCCTCCGCTTTGCGTCCCCCTCAAGAGGGGGAGGACTAAACTTCCCCCCTCACGAGGGGGGATTAGAGGGGGGTGGGGATAACGATTACACAAAATTTGAATCTACTAAGGTTTCAGCCTGCACTCCAGCTTGCGGATAGCGTCCGGGTTAAACTTGTTTTCCAGCCTTTAAATCTGCCAGACGACCTTCTAATTCGGCTCGACGTACCGCGGCTGCCTTGCGCCCCTCGGCCATAATATCGTCAAACCGTGTCCGCGCCTGCTCCTGCAAATCCTGGCCGCTTTGGGGCGTGGTCAGTAATACCGCCACGACACCAAGCACCAGCCCTATTAGAAAACCCACTATAAAACGCATAAATTCTTTTACCTCCTCTTGCTACCCAACATCCGGATAGATTCACCTTTCTGGAAGCTGTTATAGAGCCATTGCTTCAATTATCGGATATTTTTAGTCTAAAGCCGAACTTCCAGGAAGGTTTGTCGGGCCACGAAACGGTTAATTATAAATTGTCAAATTTATTTTTATTTCCTGTGGTGCACCTCAAGTATTTTTCATACCCGCCAAGTCTTCACAATTATACCACGCTCCATAACAAAGTCTATTGAACAACAATAATTTCCGCACTAAATATCACCTTTCTCAATCTTTTGGGAAATGGCAAAAATAAAAAGTAGTTGTATAATCTCTCTGCATAGGGCCACGCAATGCTTGCGCCCTGAAAATGCCCCAAAGAAAATAATCGGTAAAAAATTTCCTATGCTCATCAACCCACATTTTGAACACATTCTCATTTTAATAAAAGGGGCGGGCGATCTGGCCAGCGGCGTGGCTTACCGCCTGAAACGGGCCGGCTTCCCGGTGATAGCCACAGAAATTGCAACCCCGTCTCTGGTCCGCCGAACCGTTTGCTACGGCGAAGCGGTGTACCAGGGCAACGTTACGGTTGACGGCCTGCAAGCCTGGCGCGTAGACTCCGTGAGTGACGCGCGCAGCTTTGCCGCCAGCGACGTTATTCCAATTTTGGTTGATGCCGGTACCCGGGCGCCTTCGCAACTAAAGCCCGTTGTGCTGGTTGACGCCATCATGGCCAAAGTCAATACCGGCACCAAACTGACCGATGCCCCCCTGGTTATTGCCCTGGGGCCGGGATTTACGGCTCAACAAGATTGCCACGCCGTCATCGAAACCCACCGCAGCCACTGGCTGGGACGGGTAATTTATAACGGGCAGGCCTTACCAAACACCAAAACACCCGGCGCCATTAACGGAAAATCCGCCGGCCGGGTTCTCCGCTCGCCGGCAACCGGATACGTCACTCCATCCGCAAAAATTGGCGATGCCATCACCGCAGGGCAACTTATTGCCACGGTAAATGGACACCCCGTGCATGCGCTGTTCGACGGCATTTTGCGCGGCCTGATTCATTCCAGGGTGCCGGTCACCCCCGGCTTTAAAATTGGTGACCTTGACCCGCGCGCTACCAAAGAACACTGCTACCACATCAGCGAAAAGTCGCTGGCCATTGGCGGGGGCGTGGTAGAAGCCGTGCTGGCCAGCCCCGTTGTCAAAGGAGAAAACAACCGGTGAGGGGCATTAGTCTTGGCCGGGCCTTGCGCATAAAATCCGGCGACGTGGTCGCCTTTACCGGCGGGGGCGGCAAAACAACCGCAATGTTCCGGCTGGCCTGCGAACTGGCCCCAAAACTGCGCGTTTTAACCACCACCAGCACCCGCATTTTTGCGGCCCAAATCAGCAAATCACCCGGCCACGTTATCTTTGATGCCACCCGGCAAACGCCCGATGATATATTACCCGTCCTTAACGCTAAAATCGAACAATTTGGCCAGGTGCTGCTTATTGGCAACACCGAACCGGCCGGCGGCAAAGCCTTTGGCATACTACCGGAAATTATCGACATGTTGGCCGCCACGGGACAATTTGAGATTATTCTCAACGAGGCAGACGGCTCTCGAATGCGCCCCTTCAAAGCCCCTGCCGAACATGAGCCGGTTATTCCCAACAGCACGTCCGTAGTGGTGCCGGTTATGGGGCTGGATGTGCTGGAAATGCCGCTTGCCGATGACACCGTTCACCGCGCCGCGCGGGTCAGCCAAATTAGCGGCTTGCCGCTGGGCGCTCCCATCACCGCAGATACGGTCGCCGCGGTTATCACGCATCCGCAGGGAGGATTAAAAGCCGTCCCGGCCAACGCGCGGGTTGTCCCGCTGCTCAACAAAGCCGAAACCGGCCCTGAAATTGCCGGAGCGCAAACCATTGCCTCCAAACTACTAAAAAACAAAAAAATTGACTCAGTGGTGCTGGCGTCCGTGCAAAACGCCCAAATTCCGGTAGTTGAAGTTCACCGGCGAACGGCAGCGGTGGTGCTGGCCGCCGGTGGCTCCCGTCGATTTGGCTCGCCCAAACAGTTGGCCAAATGGGGCAATGTCACCTTGATTGAGCAGGCCGTAGACACAGCGCTCGCCTCGCAGGCCCGCCCGGTGGTGGTTGTACTGGGCGCAAAGGCAGAAGCGTGTCGCGCGGCATTGGGGAATCGGAATCGCTCCGTAAAAATTGTTACCAATCACGCCTGGGCAGACGGGCAAAGCACATCGCTGAAGTTGGGTCTGGCGGCGTTACCTCCCAACATTGGCAGCGCTGTTTTTCTGCCGGCAGACCAGCCGGAAATTTCGGCGGACGTAATTGACGCCGTGATACACCGGCATCGACAAACGCTGGCCCCGGTGGTCTGGCCGGAATTTGAGGGGCAGCGCGGGAATCCGGTTCTGTTCGACCGGGCGCTTTTCCCGCAACTGGCCCAGGTTAGGGGCGATACCGGCGGCCGCCCGGTGCTGCTGGCCCACAAAAATCAGGCCGAGCGCGTGCCGGTAACAAACCGGGGCATCCTGCTGGACATTGACCACCCCGAAACTCTGGAGGAAAGAACCCAATGAATTCAGACATAAAAACCGTTCAACTATTTGTTACCTGCCTGGTTGACAACTTTTTCCCGGATGCAGGCTTTGCCGTGGTAGAAATTCTGGAAGGGTTGGGGTTAACGGTTGAGTTTCCCCAGGCGCAAACTTGCTGCGGGCAACCGGCCTTCAACGGCGGCTTTTGGGACGATGCCCGCGCCATGGCCCGCCACACCATTGATGTTCTCTCGCAAAGCGAGGCCCCAATTGTCATTCCATCCGGCAGTTGCGCCGAAATGATTATTCACCACTATCCGGAAATTTTGGCCGGCGACGCCGCATACGCGCCCAAAGCCAACGCCATTGCCGCCCGCACTTACGAATTTACCCAATTTTTGGTGGATGTGTTAGGCGTAACCCACCTTAAGGCGCAAGGCGCAGAGCAGATAGCCTATCACGCCTCGTGCCACGGCCTGCGCGGCCTGGGCCTCAAAACGCAGCCGCAATGCCTGCTGGATAACGTAGCCGGCCTTGAACAAAAACAGTTGGAAGGCGCCGAAGAATGTTGCGGATTTGGCGGCCTTTTTGCCGTAAAAATGAGCGACATCTCGGCCTCAATTTTGCAACAAAAACTGGACAACATCGAAGCCAGCGGCGCCGGCACCGTGGTTGGCGGCGATGTCAGTTGCCTGATGAATATTGCGGGCGGCCTGCGGCGCCGGGGCAGTCAGGTACAGGTCAAACACATCGCCCAAATTTTGACTGGTAAGAAATAGACATCAAGGCCGGCGGTTGGTGATTATATTTGCAGGAGATACGGACAATCGCCACCGGGAATGAGAGTTAGGAGTTAGGAGTTAGGAGCAACAAGAAGCCATCACCCGCTCGTAGTCAGCCTCGCAGCGATAGCGGAGTGGCGTTAAAGCGGCACTCCACTGCGTTGCGGGCCTGACTCCGAACATTTTTATACGGAGGCAGACCAAGCACTGCGTTGCGTCAGATGCGAACGGCTTGCGAAAAACTGCTCCGCTCCTTAAAATGAGGAGCCAACCATGGACAGCACAAACGTTACATTTTACGAGCGTGTGGAAGACGCGTTACAGGACAACCAACTCCACTCTGCGTTGACCACCTTCACCCAGCGGACCATCACCGGACGGGCATGGGCGCTTAACACGCTGCCGGAAGCGGAGTTACTGCGCAACCACGCCCGCCACATTCGCGCCCACACGGTGGCGCATCTGGATAAATATCTGGATCAATTTGCCGATTCGGTTGAACAGTTGGGCGGGCACGTTTATTGGGCCGCTACCGCAGATGAAGCCACCCAATACGTGGCTAAACTGGCGACGGAGCGGGATGTAAAAAAGGTGGTGAAATCAAAATCGATGGTCAGTGAAGAGTTGGAGCTGAACCGGGTTTTGGAAGAAACAAACATAGAAGTGGTTGAAACCGACCTGGGCGAATTTATCATTCAACTGACCGGCGAAAAACCATCGCACATAATTGGGCCGGCCATGCACAAAACCCGGCAGGATGTGGCCGACGTTTTCAGGGAAAAGCTCAACGCCACCGACAAAGACCTGGCCGATGTTCCCAGTATGACAGCCATGGCCCGGCGCGTACTGCGCACCGATTTTTTGCAGGCCGATATGGGCATTAGTGGCGTTAACTTTGCTGTGGCCAATACGGGCAGCATCTGCCTGGTAACCAACGAGGGCAACGGCCGGCTAACAACCACCGTCCCCCGCATTCACGTGGCCCTTATGGGGATGGAACGCATTGTGCCCACCATGGAAGACCTGGCGGTTATGCTGCAACTGCTGGCCCGCAGCGCCACCGGGCAAAAACTGAGCGTTTATTCCAACATTGTCACCGGCCCCCGGCGCGTTACAGACAGCCCGGAACCGGATGGGCCGGAAGAACTCCACGTAGTTATTGTAGACAACGGACGCAGCAAAATTCTGGGCAGCGAGCTGGCCGAAATTCTGTACTGCATCCGATGCGGGGCATGCCTCAACGCTTGCCCGGTATACCAGCAAATTGGCGGGCACGCCTATGGCAGCGTCTATCCCGGGCCGGTCGGCTCGGTGGTAACGCCGGGGCTGTATGGCATCGGCCCCTGGAGCGAGTTACCCCACGCCAGCAGCCTGTGCGGCGCCTGCCGCGAGGTGTGCCCGGTGCGCATCAACATTCCACGGATGTTACTAAAACTGCGCGACGAGAGCGCTCGGGCGGGCAAATCTCCGGCGTGGTTAAAAATGGGGTTGGGCTTGTACAGAATGGCCGCCACCCGGCCCGGCCTGTACCGGATGGGCAGCAAATTAAGCAGCCGGGCCACCCGGTTAATCGCCAAAAACGGCTGGATAAGCAAGTTGCCCGGCCCCCTTTCCGGCTGGACAGATGAGCGGGATTTTCCGGCCTTTGCCAAAAAATCATTCAGCCGGCGGTGGCGGGAGGAAAGAGACCAGTGAGTACAACCCGAGGATCATTCTTAAGCAATTTGAAACTGCAACTTAATAACACTTTACTGCCCGATGCCGCCCCGCAGCATCCCGGCCCATTTCAAGACTACACCTATAACACAGAAGCCACCCCAAATCAACTGCTGGAAATGTTCACGCAAGAACTGGAAGCCCTGTCCGGCCACGTGTTAACCGCAGAAAATGAGGGCGAGGCAGTATCTCATATTCTGGATATTCTCAAGCAATATTCGGCCACCCGCATCATCACCTGGAATGATGAATCAATGGGGTTGCCGGCGTTAGGCGAAGCATTGGCCGCAGCGGGAGTGGCCCCCGTCGACAGCGCGCTTCCGCCCGAAGATGCGCAACGAAAAGCCAAATTGGTGGAATTGGAAGATGTCCGGGCCGGCATTACCGGGGCGCTCGGCGGTCTGGCCGATACAGGAGCCATTGCCCTGGTCAGCAGCCCGGGGCAGGGGCGGCTGGCCTCGCTGTTGCCGCCGGTTCACATTGCGCTGCTCAAAAAAAGCAGCTTGTATCCGGCCATGCCCGCTTTTCTTGCAGCCCACCCAACTGTTGCCACAGCCGGCAGCAATCTGGTGTTTATCGCCGGCCCCAGCCGCACCGGGGATATCGAAATGACGTTGAGCCTGGGCGTTCACGGGCCAAAGGAAGTGTACGTCATTGTTGTGCAAAAGTAGAGACAGGGTGTAAAATTTGGTTTTTTGGCGGGGTGACAGGGCTGTAATTCTGAATTTTAGGGGAGTCAAAATGTAACCGTTCACCCCCCTACCAGAATTATGTCATTCCCGCATGCTTTTAGCGGGAATCTATGCGTGCAGTCTGTGGATTTCCGCTTAATACGTACGGGAATGACAGGGGGGCTGAATGGTTACGTCAAAATATATTGCGTGCTGCGTGTTGCGTAAATTTTCGTATTACGCAACACGCAATATCAGGTCTATATGCAACGACTTCTAAAAGAATCCCTTATTCCTTTTCAACCGAGGATACTTAAATTGCCACAAGTTTCAACCGATATTGCTAAAGAAAAATACCAACAAAACCGCATTAAACACTGGGATTCAGTTGCCCGCCAGATGGATAGCTGGACCGGTCTGGGAACCACCTACCACCGGCGACTGACCGAGGTCTACCAATTTTTAACGGCGCCGGGGCAGCATGTGCTTGAAATTGGCTGCGCCCAAGGCGACCTGTTGGCAGCGCTCCGGCCGGCGGCCGGCGTAGGCATCGATTACTCTGCCGAAATGATTCAGCGGGCCAGATTGCGGCACCCGGAGTTGTTGTTTATCCAGGCCGACGCCC
This sequence comes from uncultured Caldilineaceae bacterium, assembly GCA_964460505.1. Taxonomy (GTDB): domain Bacteria; phylum Chloroflexota; class Anaerolineae; order 4572-78; family J111; genus J095. The sequence goes on from CAYWSS010000022.1 coordinate 7,795, forward strand.
ACGCCTTCTCCCTAAGCGAAAAGTTTGATGTTATCATCCTGTCGGATCTGGTCAATGATCTGTGGGATGTACAGGCGGTTTTCGAACAGGTTGCCCGCTTATCAACCCCACATACCCGAATTATCATCAATTCCTATAATCGCCTGTGGGAGCCACCGCTCGCCGTGGCAGAGCAAATGGGATTGGCAAAACCAAATTTATACCAAAACTGGCTGACCACCGATGACATTACCGGCCTGCTGAATCTGGCCGATTTTGAAGTTATCCGCCAATGGCCGGAAATTCTGTGGCCGCTGCCGGGGCCGGGTCTGGAACCGCTCTTTAATCGCGTTGTGGCCAGGTTGTGGCCGGTAAAGCATCTGGCTCTGACAGATTTTATTGTGGCCCGGCCCCGCCCAAAGCCAAAAACACCCACCGAGGATTATCTGGTGTCCGTCATTGTTCCGGCCAGAAATGAAGCCGGCAACATCCCCCGGATTTTTGCCCGCACGCCGGAAATGGGGTTGGGCACAGAGTTGGTGTTTGTCGAGGGTCATTCTCAGGACGACACCTACACCGCCATTAAACAAGCCATTACCAAACATCCCGAACGCCGCTGTAAACTATTCCGCCAGCCGGGCAAGGGCAAGGGGGATGCCGTTCGGCTCGGTTTTTCAGAAGCCGGCGGTGATATTTTGATGATTTTGGATGCAGATTTAACGGTGCCCCCGGAGGATCTCCCGCGCTTTTACGAGGCCTTACGCACCGGAAAAGGAGAATTTATTAACGGCGTGCGGCTGGTTTATCCTATGGAAAAGGAAAGCATGCGTTTCTTTAATTTGTTAGGGAACAAATTCTTTAGCCTTGCCTTTTCCTGGCTTCTGGGGCAGCCTGTCAAAGACACATTGTGCGGCACCAAAGTTTTGTGGAAATCAGATTACGACTTAATCAGCGCAAACCGGGCTTATTTTGGCGATTTTGATCCCTTTGGCGATTTTGACCTTTTATTCGGCGCGGCCAAACTGGGGCAAAAAATCGTTGATTTGCCAATCCGCTACCGGGAACGCACCTACGGTGAAACCAACATTCAACGCTGGTCACACGGCTGGTTGCTGCTTAAGATGGTCTCTTTTGCCGCCGGCCGAATCAAATTTGTATGATGTTTGCTTCTTTTAAGTTGCACGCTTCGGGCGCAAATTCAAAAATCAAAGAACTTGCAGTTTATTTGCTGCTCTCCCTGCTCGTTGCCCCCAGTGTTGCCTGGATTATGCTGGACAGAACGGTCTGGCCGTGGGATCAGGCCTGGTACGGCGAAGTCTCGGTAGACCTGTTCTACACCTTAACTCGCAACCCCGCCAACTGGGTAGACGAGATGATGCAGGCCATAGGCACAAAACCGCCCGCCATAGCGTGGGCCGGTCAATTTTTTGTCCCGCTCGGTAACCTGATGGGCTCAATTGATGCGGGGCTTCTGGTTTCGGTGCTGCTGGTGCAACTACTCAGCTTGATCTTAATGTATCATTCTCTCCGCAAACTGTCCCCCGTGAGTCGAAGATTCATCCCCATTACCGGATCGATAATTATTGCCTCTGCGCCGCTGTTTGTGGGGATGTCGCACCAATATTTTGTTGAGCCGATGCAGACGCTGGCGGTAGTCTGGTTCATTCTGATTATGAGTTTCGCGCCCAAATGGGATCGAGCCTTTATCTTGGGCCAATTATTGGCTGCCGCCGCCTTTGCCATGTTAGCCAAAGCCAGCTCGCCGATATATTGTGTTGGGCCTGGTTTAGTGGCACTAAAGTATGTTTTCCGGCCGGGTTCAAATCAGCGTCCATTTAACCGGCTGAAAAAACGCGCACTGCTCTCCCTGGCCGGCGGTGTCTTATTGAGCGCGCTGGCTATTGGCTGGTACAATCAAAACCTGGCAGATGTCATTCGCCATGTCTCAATTTCCAGTTCCGGCCCAACCGCAGAGTTATTTGGAAAATCAGACACATTTGTTAACAATCTGATTTACTGGTTGAGGGCCACGCAGCGCAGCTTTTTTATTCCGGTTGCGCTTGGCGCGGCAGGGTTGGCATTCATTGGGGGTGTTGCGTTTTATTTTATCAAGCCCGCAAAAATGGGGAGCCACTTTACCGTATGCGCGGCGATTGCCCTGTTTCAGATAGCCCTGGTTATTTTAATATTTTCCGTAAATATAAATCGGGAAAACAGATATTTATTACCGTTACTCCCTTATATTTCGCTGTTATTATGTTGGGCCTTGGTTCAAATTGATAAGCGGGCGGTAACGGGGGCAATTGCTGCTGTATTTTTGGTACAGTTGATTTTGATTTTTGGCCAAGCTTTGGCTGTCTCCCCCCCCGCTTCACAGATTTCTGGCTGGGTCCGGCTGCTCAACCGCAATCCTGCCGATGAAATTGTACTCAAGGCGGTGGTTGCCAGAACTTGCACGGAAAAGAGCAACAAAAGCTATTCGGTTATCGGGGTTGAACTGCCGGAATTAAATTACCATTCGGCGGCCTACTTTTCGGCCAAGCAGCGCCTTGAGAACGGGTTACGGTGTCGTTACACCTCACTTGGGTTTGCCGAGGATAACCCGGACCAGGCCGAAGAATTTATAAAAACCGTAAATCCGCTATTTTTTGTTTCAATTGACCCCACCCTGCGAAAGATGCCTTCGGGGCCTTTTAATCAGGTGACTATGCAAATTCTGGAGCGCGCGCGGGCCACCAATCTGGTCGAATTAGGTCCCCCCCTGGCCGAGGATCCGGCGGTGCTCATTTTTCACCGGGTTTGGGAATGAAATTAGCCGCAGGTTTTGGCGTTACGAAACCGGAGTTTCGTAACGAGCCGGGGCTAACCTGAATACCTCTGCCGTTAACCTTCATTTTTTCCCACATTCTCCAGCAAATACAGCAACGCCAACCCGTACGCATCGCCGGCCCCAAAAGCATCGAAAGACAGAATATTCCCCTGAAATTGAATATCGCAGCGATACCCATCTGCGGTGCTGGCCAAAATCATGGCCGGTTCCGGCTGGCCCACTAACCGAAACTCCAACAAGGTGCGCAGTTGATCTTCGGTGGGCAGCCAAACCAGTTCAGTTACAAACAGATAATCCAGCGCCCATTCCACGGCCCCATGAAAAGTCATCGCCGGCCGGCCGTGAATCTTCTCCAACATCACGGTCATATCGCTGACGACAAACACGATGTCATCCAGTTCACGGTCCGGGATTGCAAAAAAATCATTTTTGGCTGGAGTCCAGATAAGCCCCGATATTTTCAGATGTTGCGCCAGGTCCAATGTAATCACATCAAGCCTCTCCGGTTCAAATCTTTCACCGTCATCGGCAACCCGGCCACCATAAAAAGCACTTTATCAGCCCTGCCGGCCAGCATTTGATTCGCCCGCCCCAGGACGTCTCGGTAGACACGCCCCAAAGGATACGGTGGCACCAAGCCCAATCCCACCTCATTTGAAACTATCACCAGGGGCGCGTTCAGCGCTTTTTGGGCCGATGCAATGGCTTCAAGTTCCCGCTGCACGGCTTCATTCATCTCTGCCTCAGGTTGGGTCTCCATGGCCAGCACAATGTTGGTTACCAGCAGGGTTAAGCAATCCAGCAGCAGCGCATCCGGCACAAAGTCGAGGTTTTGCAAGGCTGCCCCCACTTGGGTTGGGCTTTCCAGAGTGCGCCATTCGGCCGGACGCGCCAGACGGTGGGCCTCAATCCTCTCCCGCATTTCAGAGTCGCCGGCTTCGGCGGTAGCAATGTAAAGGATGTTTTCGCCCAACTCTGCAACCAATTTCTCGGCGTAACTGCTTTTTCCGCTGCGGGCCCCGCCTAAAATCAAGATTATTTCTGCTGACAAAGTTCTCGCTCCTCCAAATTGGATGTAGAATAGTTTTAGAAATTATAACAACAGCCTCAACAATTGACCAGTAATTGATGGGGGCGTCCCATATTTCAGGAAACCGGGAAAGCGCGGGGGGGGGATTCGGGGAGATACTTCCGCCGGCCACCGCCGCCCCCTGGGCTTTTCCAAATTTTGAGACGCATCCGTAATTTATGAAGGAAAGTTTTTACCTGGCGTACAATGGAGAGTGAAATGCTTTATTTTAGCGATATTCCCGGTCTGCAGGTTGGACACGCCCAAAATTTAGAGGCCGCCACCGGCTGCACGGTGGTGCTAACCCCACCCGGAGCCGTGTGCGGAGTTGACCAGCGGGGGGGCGCGCCCGGCACGCGCGAAACCGACTTGCTCCGGCCCATGCATCTGGTTGAGCAAGCCCACGCGGTGCTTTTAAGCGGTGGCAGTGCTTTTGGCCTGGCTGCCGCAGATGGGGTGATGCGCTGGCTTGAAGAAAACGGGTTTGGGTTTGATACCGGCGTGGCTCGCGTGCCAATTGTGCCGGCAGCCGTATTGTTTGATTTGAATGTTAGCCGGGCCGATATTCGCCCTGATGCAGAAATGGGCTACGCCGCTTGCAAGGCAGCCGCCAACAACACGGCTCCGCTGCAAACCGGCAGTGTGGGGGCCGGCACCGGGGCAACCGTTGGCAAAATTCTGGGGCCAAACGGGTGGATGAAAGGCGGCTTGGGGCAGGCAGTTATCCAATTAAAGCCAGACATTTATGTGGGGGCGCTCATGGCCGTCAACTGCTTTGGCGATGTGGTTGACCCTAAAACCGGACAGATTATTTCGGGAGCGCAAAAATTGCCAGAAGACGGTTTTGCGAATACCATGCAACTGTTACTACAGATGGCGGGGGGATTCACAAGCCTTGGGAACACCGTCATTGGAGTGGTGGCCACCAATGCCGCATTGTCAAAAGCGGCAATTAATAAGGTGGCCCAAATGGCCCATAACGGTTTGGCTCAAGCTATTCGCCCGGCGCATACAATGTTTGATGGTGACACAATATTTGCACTGTCTACAAAAATAAAAAGCGGACAAACCTCAGCCACAGATGTAAACGTTGTTGGGGCTTACGCATCCGAAGCCGTGGCGCAGGCTGTTGTCAACGCGGTTCAGCAAGCCACCCCGCTGGCCGGTGTGCCGGCAATTGCCGGCATCGAGCATTAACCATTACAGCAAAGATTTCTAGAGAAGGAATGACAGCTACCATCGGAACCGAACTGGAAAATTATATCCTCGACTCTGAAATTGGGCCTGGGGATTTGACCACTGTTTACCAGGGACATAGAAAATCAGACAGTTCAATTGTAGCCATAAAAGTTGTTGCCCCTCAATTTACCTTTGATGAGCTTTTTGTGCGCCGATTCCTGGATATGGCCAAGCAAGCATCCAGACTTGAACACCCCAACATTGTTCGCACTTACGAGGCCAAAAAGGAAGACGATACCCTTTTTCTGGTACGCGAACTGGCCGAAACCCGGCCCCTGGCAGAGGTACTGAAAGAAGAAGAGGTCTTCTCTCCCCGGCGAACACTATCCATTGCCGGCCAAATTTCTGCTGCGCTGGATTACGCCCACCAGAAATCGATCATGCACGGCGATTTGTCTGTCAATCGCATATATCTGGGAAAAAACGACCACGTGCTTGTCGCCGATTTTGGTCAAACCCAGGCCATGGCCGGCACCAGCCTGGTTAAGCAGGGGTTTGCCGTAGGTTCGCCCGAAGTGATGGCCCCGGAACGGGTCCACGGACAGGGGCCCAGCCGCCAGTCGGACCTTTATTCTTTGGGGATTCTCTGCTACCAGATGCTCAACGGCAAACCACCCTTTGTTGGTGAACCGGCGGCGGTGCTGCACGCTCAGGGGTACGAACAACCGCGACCGTTGCATATGGTCAACCCCGGGGTTTCGCTGCGTTTGAGCGAAGCAATTGGGCGGATGTTATCCAAGGGGTTGGAACTACGCTACACCACCGGCTCGGAATTTACCCGTGCCCTGACCGTAGCCGCCGAAGGCACATCCCCGGTACGGGTTTCATCGGCGGTTACCGGAAAACTGGATGCAGGTATCAATAGTCCGCGGCCAATATGGGCCCGGCCCTGGATGTGGGCATTAATTGCAATCCCAATCATTTTTCTCCTGTTAATTGCCGGATTTGCCGGAGTTTCCATTTGGCTTGCCTTGCAACCCGCGCCATCAGCCTTTTCTGATTTTAAGAGCGATACCCCTCCACC
>CAYWSS010000022.1:14035-18620 GCA_964460505.1 uncultured Caldilineaceae bacterium
CCACCACGCCATCCACTTTGGAAGGCAGCAAAGACACCCAAATAGCGGCTGCTGAACCCACCGCTACCCAGACTTTGCTCCCCGTTAAAACTCCAACAACAGGGCCAACTCCTTCCCCCACTGCGGTACCGTCACCGACAGCCACACCAACATTGGTGGCGCTACCAACCCCCGGCCCTCCCACCGTGGCAGACGGCAGTCCCTTTTCCAACATTAAACTGGCCCACGGCATCAGCGCCGATGAGCAGCCTGAAAATGTAGGCACCTCATTTGCGCCGGGGGGCCAACCCATTTATCTGTTTTTTGACTACAGCGATATCGAAGCCGGCACCGCCTGGAAACACAGTTGGATATGGGGAGACACAGAGTTAGGCACCTTTGACGATACCTGGCCTGACAGCTTTTTTGAGTCAGGGACCGCCTGGGTGTTTTTTAGCCCTACCGGTGGCTTTCAACCCGGCCCGTACCAGGTAACGCTGGAAGTTAACGGACAGGGGGTGGCAACCGCCACATTTGTCATTCAGCCCGGCGGCCTTTAAACTTATTGACATTTGTTACGTAAATCACTATAATTCTTGTCAGTAAACAAAATATAATACCTTCGGGGCAGGGTGAGCGATTGGCTTCGCAATTCCCGACCGGCGGTGAGGCTGCGTGGGGCAGCTAAGCCCGCGAACGTTGACCGGTTCCCGGACTAAATTCCCAAGATTTAGTCCGCCCACCAACAAAGGTGGGGGCAGGCGGTTAGTGTTGATCCAGTGAAAATCTGGAGCCGACGGTATAGTCCGGATGGGAGAAGGTAAAAATTGAGGTTCCTCCCTTTTTGTGGGAATCCCAGGGAAAACGTCCCGAAGTGCCTGCGTGTACTTCGGGATTTTTATCTGTTTTTACAAGCACTGATTGTGTATTATGGTACAATCAGTGCGCCGGCAGATAATTACAAAGCCCCGGATGGTTGCGCTGGCCGCCATTTGGGGCTTTTTATATTTAAATCCAATCGGTACGGGTAGCGTAAAACAACCCGGGTTTGGCGTCTATCCGGTTTTTTTACCAGAATTGTAACTACTTACCCCCCCTCTAACTCCCCCCTCCTGAGGGGGGAGGACTTAACTTCCCCCCCCCCGAATCGGGGGGGATTGAGGGGGGGGGTAAAAACGGCAAAAGGACGCTACGATAGCGGCTACAAAGGTGTGTGCCCAAGTAGTTACCCAGAATTAAAGTTATCAGCTTTTTATACAGGAAGAATTATGATTACTACCAACAAGGCAAAACATATTCAGCAAACCGCTAACGTTTCCCAATCAAACAGAGCCCGGGCCGCGCAAAAAATCCGGCCCGCCAGACAGAATGGGTGGCATCGACATCGCCTGGAAATAGTGGCTCTTCCTGCCGGGGTTTTTATGTTATTTGGCGTGTGGGCATTAATTGTTAAACTTGGAAACTATCCCGCATTTATTTTGCCGGCCCCCGAACTTGTGTTTGCGGAGCTAACAAAAATTACGCTCAACGGCACGCTGTGGCCCCATATTCAGGCCACGCTGTTTGAAGTTGTAGGGGGGCTGATGCTGGGCGTATCGGCGGCGACCATCCTTGGGTATGCGCTGGCAAAAAGCCCACTGCTGGAACGGCTGGCCGGGCCGTACATTGTGGCGTCGCAGTCGGTTCCGGCCATTGCTATTGCTCCCTTGCTGATTATCTGGTTTGGCTCCGGTAAATTGAGCAAAATCCTCATCTGCGCCCTCATTGTATTTTTCCCGGTATTGGTCAATACAATTGTCGGCATCCGCTCCGTAGAGCCGGGGCTAAAAACATTAATGCGCTCGTTGCGGGCCGGTCGCCGGCAAACTTTTATTATGCTGGAAATCCCATCGGCCATGCCTGTCCTGCTGGGCGGGCTAAAAATTGGTGTAACGCTCTCTGTAATTGGCGCGGTTGTGGGCGAATTTGTGGGGGCTGACCGGGGCCTGGGATACCTTATCAACCTGTCAAAGGGGCTGTTCAACACCCCGCTAATGTTTGCCGCAATCTTTACCCTAAGCATTATTTCGTTAATTTTGTATCTAATTGTCACGGGTCTGGAGCATTGGCTTCTGGCCTGGCGGCAATAACAAATTTGAAAGGACTTTGTTTAACACTTATGAAATTTCGATGGACACTACTCGTTTTGCTCGTCACATTTATTGGGCTGGCTGCCTGCACCGCCACGGAAAACAAAAATGCTGACCAGTCCCCCGTAGAATCGCAGGCAGTAACGCTGGGCGTGGGGTATATTCCCAACGTGCAGTTTGCGCCGCTTTACGTGGCCCAACGCAAAGGCTTTTATGCCGACGAAGGGCTTGACGTTAAGATTGAATATGGTTTTGAAAATGATTTTGTAGCGCTGGCTGCCCAGGGAGAACGGGACTTTGCCATTGCCAGTGGAGACCAGGTTATTCTGGCTCGGGCGCAGGATTTGCCCATTACCTACGTTATGAAATGGTACGAGCGTTTTCCGGTGGCGTTGATGCTGGGGCCGGGCCAGCCTGTTTCCAGTTTAGAAGAGTTAAAAAACAGAAAAATCGGCATCCCCGGCTATTTTGGGGCATCATTTGTGGGTTGGAAGGCCCTGGTCTACGGAGCAAACCTTGACGAAAGCGCGGTTGAACTGGAGGAGATTGGATTTACGCAGGCTGCGGCAGTTCAGCAAGGGGCGGTTGACGGGGCCATGGTTTACATTGCTAACGAACCAATTCAGCTTCGCAACCAGGGCGTTGAGATTGACGTCATCGAAATATCGGATTATGTTGATTTAGTCTCAAATGGCCTGGTGGTGGGCGAAAAACTGATGGCCGATAATCCGGGGCTGGTTCAGAAAATGGTGCGAGGTTCGCTGCGCGGCTTGCAATATACCCTGGACAATCCGGACGAGGCATTTAAAATTGTCCGGGAGGTAATTCCAGAAATGACAGATGAAGAAGCCCCCGTTCAACGCCAGGTGCTGGATGCCTCTATTGAGTTGTGGCGCAGCGAACAACCGGGAATTTCTAACCGGCAAGCATGGCAAGATTCGCTTAATTTTATGATAGCTTCAGATTTTTTAGACTCGGAAAAATCAATTGACGTTGGCGCGCTGTATACCAATCAATTTGTAGAAACCAAATAACATGCCCAAACCCATCTTAGAAGCGCACTCCCTCTCAAAGATATTCGATACGGCATCGAGCCAAATTAATGCGGTGGGGCACATTAACCTGTCTGTTGCCCCGGGGGAATTTTTGTGCATTGTTGGGCCATCCGGGTGTGGAAAAACAACGCTGTTACAGTTGCTGGGGGGGCTTGTCTCCCCCAGTACCGGGCAGGTATTGTTAAACGGCATTTCTCTCACCGCTCCGCCTCCGGAAATTAGCATGGTGTTTCAAAAACCCAATCTTATGCCATGGCGCACCGTAACAGAGAATATTCTTTTGCCGCTTCAAATTAATGGGATGCCGGCCAAAGAGGCAAAACAGCGGTGTGCAGAAACCCTGATCCTGGTCGGGCTTTCAGATTTTGCCAACGCCTATCCAAAGGAGCTATCCGGGGGAATGGAGCAGCGCATTGCCGTAGGTCGGGCCCTTGTCCAGCAACCCGATATTCTCCTGCTGGATGAACCCTTTGGCGCATTGGATGCCCTGACCCGAGAACGCCTGAATACCGAACTTATGCGCTTGTGGGAACACCAGCAACTCACCGCAATTATGGTAACGCACAATATTCGGGAGGCTGTTTTTCTTGCCGACCGCGTGCTGGTTCTCAGCCGGCGTCCGGCCACCATCTCTGCAGAATTCAATATCAATATTCCGCGCCCCCGCCCCACGGGGATACTTTACAGCGAAGCCTTCGGCGCGCAGGCTTATGAAATTCGCCAGGCCATCACTGAATAATCATCCCTTTGCTTCGTTACCCGGCAAACCTTCCTGAAAGCTCGATTTTAGACCGAAAATATCCGATACAGATAAATTAAAGTGACCGGCACTTTTATATTTTAGACATTATATCGATTTAATTGAAATGCGTTTTTGTCCCTATCGTGTAGAGCAGGATTTTCTGAATGACAGGATAAAAATCCTTTAATTCAGAAAATCCTGCTCTTTTTGGGTGACATAAGACTAATCGGTATAGTGCCTTTTAAGTGCCGGTCACTTGTAACCTGCCGAGTTTTGTGGAACTGCGTTTTTTATAGTATTACCTTGCACCATTTGCGTTACGCTTTGCAACGAGAATTACTCATTATTCATTGTTTATTGTTCATTTGCGGCTTGCCGCGCTATGTAATATCTGCGTTCTTTGCGTCCTCGGCGGTAAAATTCCTGGTGGCTTTTGCGGAAGTGCGTTATTTGGTTTGCAAGGCATGCGTGCGGTGGTATAATCAAGATACACGCTTGATACTTTGCACCAAAAAAATTCTTAATATTGCAAAACCCATTTGATAAAGACATTGTGGCTCTCCGGTAGTTTGCAGGATCGCTCTATAAACAAGCGTATTATCTGCCACGAATTACACTAATTTCTTACAAATTCAGTGAACCCGTCAAAATCGCGCTGTGGCCGGTCTCTTGACCGCGCC
>CAYWSS010000023.1:0-18604 GCA_964460505.1 uncultured Caldilineaceae bacterium
CGCGGTCAAGAGACCGGCCCGAGCGCGATTTTGACGGGTTCACTGAATTTGTACTCTCAAAAAGTAGGGGGAGGCATCCTTCGACAAGCTCAGGATACGCACCCTGAGCCTGTCGAAGGGTGTTTAGCCCCGGATTATTGAAAAGATACCTTCCCCGCAATAATTCCAATAAAACCCAACGTAACCTTCATATATTCCAACGCAGATAGTTGATAAACTTGAGCTACTAATTAGTAACAGGGTGAAAAGCTCACCTTTTTTGCCCTGTAACAAGAATTTAGTCACCCAAGTGCGCAAAGAACAGCAAAGCCTCGTTGCCACAAATAAGGATAGGTCCCGGGATTTTACGGACCGTTTGGAAGACAACCCCATGAACACAAGAAAATATTTCGTCATTGCCACCGTAGTCGTCGTGTTAGCGGCGCTTTTTGTTTTTGCCACCGCGATGTCGCCCCAGGCATCGTCGCAAGGCAACACCGCGCCGGTCTTGGATAACAGCGGCAGCCCCACCCTTAACGCCGGGTTTCAAAATCATTTTGACCCGCCCGGCACCCGCGTGGCCGATATGCTGGCCACCGGCGCAAGCGGCGACCCCATCAGCGACCCGGATTTGGGCGGGGTGGATGGCGTGGCCGTGGTTGCCGTGGACAACAGCCACGGCACCTGGCAATTTTCCACGGACAACGGCTCAAACTGGAGCAACTTCCCGGCGCCACCCTTCCCGGCTCATTTCAATTTGAGCAGCTTAAACGCGGCCAGAGGGCTGGCCATCAACGGCTCAAGTGTGGATGAGCAATCCGGCTGGTCGGTGAGCAACGCGGGCGATGTGAACGGCGACGGGCTGGACGATGTGATTATCGGGGCCAATCAGGCTTCTCCCAACAGCCGGGGTTACGCCGGAGCCAGCTACGTAATTTTCGGCACGGCGCAGGGCGGCGTTTCCACCCTCAATCTGAACAGCCTCGACGGCAGCAACGGTTTTGCGCTCAACGGCATCGACCCCAGCGACTTCTCCGGCCACGCCGTGAGCGGCGCGGGCGACGTAAATGACGACGGTTACGATGACGTGCTCATCGGCGCAATTCAGGCTGACCCCGGCGGGCGCAGCAGCGCGGGCGAAGTTTACGTGGTCTTTGGCAGCGGCGCATTTTCGGCCACGCTGAACCTGGACAATTTGAACGGCAGCAACGGATTTGTTGTGCATGGCATCAACAGCTACGAAGAAAGCGACAAAGCCGGTTACGCCGTCAGCGATGCGGGCGATGTGAACAACGATGGTATTGACGATTTTATTATTGGCGCGCCCTTTGCCGACCCCGGCGAAGTGTACGACTCCGGGCAAAGCTACGTCATCTTTGGCACCGGCAGCGGCTTCCCGGCCACGCTGGAACTGAGCGCTCTCAACGGCAGCAACGGCTTTGCCATTAACGGCATTGGCCAGAGCGACTGGGCCGGTTTCTCGGTCAGTGGCGCGGGCGATGTCAACGGCGACAACTACGATGACGTCATCATCGGCGCCACCGACGCCGACCCCGGCAGCAAGGCCCAGGCCGGCGAAGCCTACGTGGTGTTTGGCGGCAGCAGCTTCTCCGCCTCGTTCAATTTGAGCAGCTTGAACGGCAGCAACGGCTTCACGCTAAACGGTGAGGCTGAGTGGGACCGCACCGGCTGGTCCGTCAGCGACGCGGGCGACATCAACGGCGACGGGCGGGACGATGTGCTGGTCAGCGCCCCGGAGTCCGACAACGGCAACACCGACAGCGGTAAAAGCTACGTGCTGTTTGGCAGCGCCGCTTTTTCGGGCACCATCAATTTAGGCGCTTTAAACGGCAGCGACGGCTTCGCCCTCAAAGGCATCAACGACAGCGACTTTTCCGGCCAGTCGGTCAGCGGTGTGGGCGATCTCAACGCCGACGGCATCGATGATTTGATCATTGGCGCTAACAAAGCCGACCCCAACAGCAACAACGCCGCCGGTGAAACCTACGTACTCTTCGGCAGCAACGACCCGTTTGCCGCCACCGTCAATCTGGCCGATCTTTACGGTTTCAACGGGATTTCCGCCAACGACGAAACCGGCTTTACCGTGAGCGGCGCGGGCGATTTTGACGGCGACGGGCTGACCGATTTACTCATCGGCGCGCCCCACTCCAGCGCGGGGGCGGCCAACGGGGGTCAGAGCTACATTATCATTGGCCGGCCGCTGGCCACCACCCTGACCGCTACCCCCAACGACCGCATTCGATTTGTACCCGACACCGGGTTTACCGGCGCGGCCCACATTACCTTCCGGGCCTGGGACACCACCGACGGCCACAACAGCGGTGACACCGGCGTAGAAATTGCCGGCACCGGCGGCGCATTTGCCTACAGCACGGCGATGGAGCAAGCCACCATCACCATCCTGCCCGCCCCGCCTGACCTGGCTCTTGATAAATCAATTACCCCCACCGGGCTGGTTTTGCCCGGCCAGACCGTCACCTACACCGTGGTCTTCAGCAACGGGGGCGCGGTCAGCGCCTCCAACGTGGTCATCACCGACCTTATTCCCGTCGCGCTGACCGGCACCACCGTGACCAGCAGCGGCGTGCCGCTGACACCGCTCGGCGGACAGGATTACGCTTGGTCGGTGGGCAGTCTGGCCGTAAATGACGGCGGCACCATCACCATTGTGGGACAGGTTGACCCGGCCCTCTCTGCCGATACCAGCTTTACCAACCAGGCCACCCTCGCCGGCAGCAATTTGGAAGCCTTCACCAACAACAACACAGGCACGGTCAACACCAACGTGGCGCTGCCCAGAGTTTATTTCGATACCTCTACCTTCAGCGTCAATGAAACGGACGGTTCGGCCACCATCACCGCCCGCTTGAGCATTGCCTCCAGTCTGGAAATTATGGTCGATTATGCCACCGTCGCCGGAGGCAGCGCCACGGCAGGCAGCGATTACACCGCCATCAGCGGCACGCTCATCTTCAGCCCCGGCTCAACCGTGCAAACCTTCACCGTTCCCATTCTTGACGATTTTCTGGACGATGCCAATGAAACCATCAACCTGGAACTGAGCAGCCCCAGCCGGGCACTTTTATCCAGCCCGCAAAACGCCACTCTGACCATTCTTAATGACGACATCACCATTACCGGCCTGAACGCCACCAACGACGGCCCGACCGCTAGCGGCAGCGCCACCGGGCTGAACGCCACCATTGCCACCGGCAACGACGTGACCTACGCCTGGGACTTTGGCGATGGCCAGAGCGGCAGCGGCGCGAGCGTATCGCACACGTACGGGGCGCTGGGTTCGTACACCGCCGTAGTAACGGCTACCAACGCGGTGAATCAGGTCACGGCCGGCACCACCGTGATTGTGAGAGAAACCATTTCCGGGCTGGCCGCCTTCAATAACAGCCCGCAGGAATTGGGGCAGCCAACCACCGTCTCGACCACCATTTCCGCCGGAACTGACGTGACCTACGCCTGGAGTTTTGGCAATGGGCAGAACGGCAGCGGCGCGGTAACCAACCACACCTACGGTTCGGTGGGCACGTTCAACGCCACGGTTACGGCCAATAACGGAGTCAGCAGCCAGATGGCGCAGACCACCGTCACCATTGTCGATGCGCCAATTACCGGCCTGACCGCCGGCAACAACAGCCCCAAAGAGCAGGGGCAAGCGGTTAGTTTGTGGGCCGGTCAAAGCGCCGGCAGCAACGTCACCTATAGTTGGGACTTTGGCGATGGACAAAGCGGCAGCGGCGTTAACGTCAATCACACCTATTCTACATTAGGCATTTACACCGCCACGGTCACGGCCAGTAACAGTGTCAGCAACCTGGTAGCCCAGACCATCGTCACCGTCACCGATGTTCCGGTGGCCGGCCTGGCCGTAACCAACGACAGCCCGCAAATTCACGGGCAGACCACCTCCATATTTGTCTCGACCAGCGCAGGCAGCAACATTGTTTACACCTGGGATTTGGGCGACGGCCCGGCCCCCTATACCGGCGGCACCAGCGACACCTACATCTATCCGGCCCCCGGCGATTACACCGTCACCGTCACCGCCACCAACGGCATGGGCAGTTGGGCGGCCACTTCGGTGGTTACGATTTTGCCGCGCACCTGCTGGGCGCGCCTCAACAACGACCCCACCGACTATTACTACGTGCAGGACGCCGTGGATGCCGCAACCCAACCCACCGACGTGGTGAAGGTGGCCGGCTACTGCGACAGCGTATTTTCAACCCCCGCTTATAACGACACCAACTTTGTAGCCAAACAGTCCGTTGTTTTAGCAAAAACTCTAACGTTACGCGGCGGCTACACTCACACCAACTGGAGCAGCTACAACTGGACCGCCAACCCGAGCACGCTGGACGCCACCCATTTGGGGCGGGTGATGTACGTCACCAGCAACGCCCAACCGACCATTGAGGGGTTGACGCTGACCGGCGGAAACGCCGCTACGCTGGGCGGCAGCGCCGTAGCGGATGTTGGCGGTGGCGTATTTGTTAACAAGGCCACCCCCACCTTTGTTCACAATAAAATCCTGACCAACACTGCCGAACAGGGCGGCGGCATGTGGCTGATGATTAGCTCGGCGGTTATCAGCGACAACCTCTTTGCCGGCAACACCGCTTCAGGCACGGACGGCGGCGGGCTGTACCTGTACCACGGCGCGCCCACGGTTATCAACAACACCCTCACCGGCAACGGCTCGATTCGATTTGGCGGCGGCATGTACCTCTATCGGGGTTCGGCCCAAATCAGCGACAACCTGGTTGACAACAACAACGCGCAGGGCGGCGGCGGGCTGTATGCCTGGGATACCAGCGCCACCCTGCGCGACAACACCTTCCGGGCCAACAACGCCACCACTACCGGCGGCGGGACGTACCTGTCCAGCAGCGGCGCCGACCTGTTACACAACATCTTCAACCTGAACACGGCCCAGTTGGGCGGCGGGTTGTACCTGTACCGCGACTCAAGCGACTTTAACGGCAACACTTTTACCGGCAACAGCGCCGGCGGCACCGGCGGCGGGATATTCATTAACGACAGCGATGTGCTGCTGGCCAACTCTTTCATCATCAATAATATGGCCAACAGCAAGGGCAGCGGCATCCACATTCTCTCCTCCGCCCCCACGTTGGCCCACTCGACCATTGCTGATAACAGCAACGGCGATGGCGTGGGTATCTACATTGCTTCCGGGGCCTCGACCAGCAGCAATGTTCAATTTTACAATACGATTTTGGTTAAACATCCGGTTGGCATTTATGCCGAAGACGGCTCGGACACGGCCAACATGGGCGGCACCCTGTGGGGCAGCGGCAGTTGGGCCAACACCACCGACACCGGTGGCGCGGGCACCATTAACACCGGCGCCGCCAACCTGTGGGTCGCCCCGGACTTTGTTGATGCCCCCGGCGGCGATTACCACATTACCGAAAGCAGCCCGGCCATCGACCAGGGCGTGGTTTCCGGCACACCCAACGACTTTGACCTTTCCCACCGGCCCTCCGGCGGCGGCTACGACCTGGGCGCGGACGAAATTCCCCTGGGCCTGAACGTGGTTCACTTTGCCGGCCCCAACCCGGTTGAGCCGGGCGCGGGCCTGACCTACACCCTGCTGGTGACCAACGTCGATACGGTGGACCATCCCGTAACCATTGTTTACAGCCCGTCACCGCACGTGTCGCCGAATACCGTGCAAACATGGACGCCTACCCTGACCGCCAGCGGCGGCAGTTGGAGCATTCAGCTTCCGTCCACGGCCAACAGCAACGCGGTGGGGCCAATGGTCAGTACCCTGCAAGCCACCACAGACCAGAACGACACCTTTATCAACACCTACAGCGTAGATGTTGAAAGGGCCGTAACAAATCTGGTACTTACTAACGACAGCCCCACGATACCGGGTAGCATTACCAATATGACCGCCGGCGCCGACGGCGATAATATCAGCTACGCCTGGGCCTTTGGCGACGGCCAAATCTCGGCCGGCCCGGTCGTCACCAACATTTACCCCGCCGTCGGAAATTACACCGTGGTGGTCACCGCCGGCAACAGTGTGAGCGCAGTAACGGATACCATGACCGTGGTGGTCGAAAAAGTTATTGACGGGCTGCAGGTAGATTACGAAAGCCCGGTGGCCAAAGACCAATCCACCACTTTGACCGCTTCGGTCACGAACGGCACCAACGTTTCGTACAGTTGGGACTTTGGCGACGGCAACAGCGGCAGCGGGGCTGCGGTTGACCACACTTACACCGCCGTGGGTTTCTACCACCCGGTGGTAACAGCCGGCAACAACGTGAGCAGTATGACCGCCACCGTCACCATCAAGGTGCAGGAAGCGGTCCAGGGACTGGTGGCCGGCAGCAGCAGCCCCACCGAATTCCCACAGACTACCGCTTTTAGCGCCACCATCACCGCCGGCAGCAGCGTTAGCTACCAGTGGAACTTTGGCGACGGCAGCAGCGGCAGCGGCGCGAACCCCTCGCACACCTACGCCGCGGT
This sequence comes from uncultured Caldilineaceae bacterium, assembly GCA_964460505.1. Taxonomy (GTDB): domain Bacteria; phylum Chloroflexota; class Anaerolineae; order 4572-78; family J111; genus J095. The sequence continues at coordinate 6,523 of CAYWSS010000023.1, forward strand.
GGGGGTCTACAACGCCACCGTTATCGCGAGCAACGGGGTCAGCAACCAATCGGCAAATACCGTGGTAACAGTATTCAACAGCCCGCCGAATGCGGTCCTCAGCCTGGATGTCACCACCGGCACCATCGAAATGCCGGTCACGGCCGATGCCGGCGCCTCCAGCGACCCGAACAACGACGACCTGACCTACACCTTCAACTTTGGCGGCGAACGCATTATCGGGCCGCAAGCCAGCCCGATTGCCAGCTACACCTTTATGAGCGGCGGCAACCACGCGGTGCAGGTCACGGTTGGTGACGGGCTGGCGACAGATGTGGCCACCCGGTTTACCGACCTGCTGGCGGTGCCAAGATTGAAGATAGGCAAGATTGGCCCATCAACGGTCTATGTCGGCGACATCATTACCTACACCCTGACCATCACCAATATGACCTTGCCTTCCGGCAGCTCTCCTTCAGCCGTGTTGCAGGTTGACCCCGGCAGGCTTTACTTCAGCGCCACAGAAGGCGGAAGCCAGCCGCCGGCCCAAAACTTTAACATCAGCAACGGCGGCACGGGCAACCTGGTCTGGCTAATCCGCAAAAACGCCGGCTGGCTGACCCTGAGTGCCACCGACGGCAGCGGCACGGCCTCCATCACGGCCTCCGCCGACATCAGCGGCCTGGCTCCCGGCGTTTACACCGAGCAGATTGTGGTCGATGCCGGACTGGCCCAAAACGGCCTGCAAACCATTGATGCCGTGCTGACCATCTACTGCACCAACCGGCAGCCGGTGGATGTAATGCTGGCTCTCGATAAATCGGGCAGTATGTGGGGCACCCCGTTTGCCAACGCACAAGACGCGGTGAAGGGTTTCATCGACCAGATGGATTTAGCGACGGACCAGGTGGGACTGGTTTCCTTCAACTCGCTGGCTACCGTTAATCACACCCTGACCCAGAACGGCGGCGCGGTGAAAACCACGGTCGATTCGCTGAACGCCGGCGGCATGACCAATATTGCCGAGGCCATCAACGACGCCCACAGCGAACTGCTCAGCACGCGACACAACACATCGAACACGCCGGTCATTATTCTCCTGTCCGACGGCTCGCAAACCGTGGCCGGAGACCCGCTGGCCGAAGCTGCCCAGGCCAAAGCCGACGGCATCCGCATCATCTCCATCGGGATGGGTTATGCCAACACCAACGTGCTGCAAGCGGTGGCTTCATCGCCCGGCGACTACTACTACGCCCCCACCTCCGCTGACTTGAACCACATTTACAATATGATTGCGGTCTCAGTTGGCTGCCCCGGCGGCACCCAACTGGCTTCGTTCAACGTAAAATCCGCAGAAAAGCACGACCCGTACGCGCCGGTCTTCAGAACGATGCCCGCCGCGCCGGGTGTGGCGCAAGACAGCGGCACGGCCTACAACGTGGTCATCACCGACGTGGTTCCCAGCGGCGCAACCTACGTGGGCGGCGGGACACTCACCGAAGGTGAAGTCGGCTGGACATTGCCGGAATTGCCGCCCAACACCAGCGTTGAACTGGTATTTGCGGTCACGGCTCAAAATACCATCGTCAACGAAGATTACGGCGTACGGGCTGATGATGGATTTGTGGCCACCGGCAGCGGAGCGGTTACAACTGTGGTTTCACCCCGGCCCGTGCCGGCCATTTCAATCTCAAAATCGGCCTCCACCAACTTTGTAGTTGGGGCGCAGGAAGTTGTCTACAGCTACGAAGTGACCAACATCGGGACGGCTGTTCTGGAAAACATTGCCGTGGATGACGACATACTGGGCTTTGTGGGCGGTAAAGAAACGCTGGTTCCCAACCAAACATGGGTCGTCACCAAAGCCGGGCTGATTGTGGAAGATACCACCAACGTGGCCACGGTGAACGCCACCTCGCAATTTGGCCCGGCCTCGGATACGGCCGGCGCTTACGTTGATTTCACCCCGGACTGGTTGTGCGGGGCCACCATCGCCTCGGTGGGCGACGGCAACTGGAAAGATGCGTCCACCTGGGAACCGGCCCGAATTCCTCGCAACGACGACATTGTGCTGGTTCAGGATGGACACGCGGTTACCGTGCAAGCTGCGGCCCGCACCAACATCCGGGCGTTGTGCAACTACGGTATCCTGCGCAGCACCAACAAGCAGCAAATTCACATCAAAACCGATGAGTTCCTGTTCAACTACGGCACCATCGAAAGTACCGACGGCGCAGGCGGCCCCGACAGAACCTGCGGTCACCCCGCCAACGACCTGAAATTAACCGGCAGCCCCATTACCAACTGGGGATACATTCTGGGCGGCAACGGCGGCGACGGCGCACAGTGCGGCGGCCGCGGCGGCTCGGTGATGGTGAAGGGACGTAACACCACCAACTGCGGCACCATCTGCGCCGGTGAAGGCGGAAAAATTCTGGGCACGAGTAAAGGCAAACGTGGTCACGCCGGTAAAGGTGGTTTCACCACGGTGTGGGGAAATCACGGCGGCCCCGGAATGTTGAAAAATACCGGTCTCATCTGCGCCGGCGACGGCGGTGACGGCAACCCGGCGGCAACCGGCAAACAGAACGGCGGCGACGGCGGCGATCTGCGGCTCAACTCCGAGCCGGACGTTATTCTGAGTGGCGGTCGCTACTACGCCGGTGAAGGCGGCAACGGAACCGGCGGCGGCAACGACGGGCGCGACGGGCGGGTGTTCATTGAGCCGATGATAATCTCCCTGTCCGGCCCCAACACCGAAGTCAAAGGCGGCGACATCATCATTTTTGGCGGCGACGACTGGGTGCTGGATTTGAGCAACATGAACGGCGCGGCCATTGAGGCCAGCGGCAACATCACCCTGGCGGTCGGTTCCGGCAGCAGCGTGGACCTGCGAAATAACGGCAACGGCAGCGGCGTCCTGAAAGCCGGCGGCGAAGTGTTTGTGGCCGCAGACACCGTGCTGGTGGACAGCGGCACCACCGTCAGCGACGTGACCGGCAACAACGTAACGGTCGGCGGCTCGCAGATTTTCAACGATGTGTCGGTCAATGCCCCGGCGCTGGTTGAGGGACAGGTGAACAGCAGCCGGCCCATTACCCTGACTGTGATAAACGGCGGCCCCCTCAGCGACCGCTATACGTTGAGCCAGTCGAGCACCGAGGGCTGGAGTTTGACCGGCCTGCCCGGCACTATCGATCTGGAGGGGCTGACTTCCGGAGAGTTAACTCTGAACGTGGCTGTACCGGACACCGCCCAGAGCGGCGACATCAACGAAATCACGCTGGTGGCTCAATCGCAAAATGACCCAGATTTGACGGTTTCAACCATCGTGGAAGTTGAGGTCAGTGGCGGGGCATCCGGTGGAAGTTACAAGGTCTTTATCCCGCTTGTGTTAAAATAAGATAGCTGGAAATTAAAAGGGGGCGACCGGGTGGTCGCCCCTTCTTTAATGATGAATACAGTGTGGTATAAAGTAACCATTCAGCCCCCCTGTCATTCCCGCACGTATTAAGCGGGAATCCACAGACTGCACGCATAGATTCCCGCTAAAAGCATGCGGGAATGACATAATTCTGGCAGGGGGGTGAACGGTTACGGTATAAATCATTAGGAACTTATCAGGTAACTACTTCAGGCATACCCCCTTGAAACCGCTATAGCAGCGTTCTTTTGCCCAAAAACTAAAACGCGCCCTTCTGCAGGAGGTTGGGTTTCACCGCAGGTTCAACCCAACCTTTTACCAACTCTGTCGGGTTTCGCATCTCAACCCGGCCTGCCCATTGCCGGCGTCTCGCCGCGCCTCCTTTTTTGGTGAGGACAACACTACACCGGATTGGGAATGGAACAGATTTTTTTCGCTGTTTCTCATTCGTTGTTGTGTGCCTTTAGACCTCGCAGGTTTTAAAAACCTGCGAGGTCCGGACCCGGGAATCAAAAAACGCGCCAACAGTTTGTTGTTTCCGTAGAAACGGGCGCTACTGGCGCGTAGGGTTAACGCAGCCGCTGCCGGGTTGGAGTCGCCGGTCAGGGTGGCGGGGCAGGCAGTATGTATGTAGGTGTGTGTGTAATGTGTGGTTTGACAGGATCACAGGTTAGCCGCAATACCCGTGAATGAAAAATCAAGCGGGTTGTAAAAGATCGACAGGTGAGAGTATAGTTAGATTTTGCGGTATGGATTTCGGCTTATTTGTGGTATCTGGATGTTCGATGATGATTTTGAGTTCTTTTTCTATATCTCGATTTTCAGACTTGTCTTTTTTACGTTTGCGCTTAAATTTTGACATTTTCACTTTGACCACCCGTGGATTGATGCGTGGTCGGCGAGGGCGGTCAATATCGCAATTGGCAATGACAGCCAATAAATAGTTGAATTTCTCCAGACTGTGGGGGTTCGGGTCGGCAGGCAAGAGAGGAGCGGCATCAATAATATGCTAAAGGGCGTCAAGAAAACTAATCAAGCGGGGGTCTTTGCCGTGTTGAGCGGCTGCTTGAGCAATAAGCAAGCGCACCAGATTATACATAATTAACATGGCATATAATTCTTGGGCCACCAAATCAGGTCGCTTGCTGCGAAAAATGGGGGGAGACTGGCCTTTGAAAGCGGCGTTTCTGTAAGTAATCGGGGAACACAAGGTCACGTTGCGGAATAATCTGACGCGCAACAACCCCTCAACCAAAAACAAGATAAAAACAAGCCGCCATCAAGGCAGCCTGTTTTGTTTCCTTCGTAGCTCAACTGCCCGGCGTAATCGCCGTGAACACGATTAATGTACAGGTTCAGTAAACCCGGTGCTGTGCCGCTTAGGTGGCTCGGTCAGGAGACCGGCCCGAGCGCGATTCTGACGGGTTTACAGAACTTGTACCGATTAATTGTTGGTTCACCCTCAACCGGAGAAACGCAAGTAACGCCTTACAATTCTTTAGTTAGGAATCGGGATTAGATAACTGTCCCCTTTTGTTCAAAAAAATAGTGAATGGTAACAGAAGTTTTTTTGTTGACATAAAGTTTGAGATTAAAAGCCAAAAATTTAGCTTTTTGCGCCAACCAAGGCAATAAGCAAAGTATTTAAGTCTATCATTCTGCTAATTCTGTTCTTATTGCAGCCCGGTTTAGAACAGAATTGCCGGAATGATAGAATTTTGCCGGCGAAAAATATTAAATTTAGCAAAAAGCCTCAAAAATTGATCGATTCAATTTTATATTATGTCAACAGAAAACTCCTGTTGTAATTTGCCATTTATCATTTTTTTACTGCTCAATGGGGACATTTAATTAATTCTCATTCCTAAAGGCGGGTTTGGCAATTTAATCGCTCTACCACTACATAAAGAGACCTCGCAAAAATGGCAACAGCATCTTCCTTTGCTCTTGTTGTTCTGTAGTTATCCCAAATTCAGGTTAATCAAGGAAGTAATAGAGGCCGCAATACAGGGCTATTTAGCCAGCCTGATGAAAGTTAATTGAATAAAACCGTTAGCTATGTTATGATGAATTAACTGCGTTATGTTGTGTTGAAGGTTGGATGACTTGTAACCAGGAAGGGAGTATGCTGATGCTTTCTCTGTTGATTCCTCTGGATATTTCAAGAAGGGCCTTGACGATTGTTGCGATATTGGGAGTTTCGTTGGCAGCGCTTCAGTTGCCTGGACCTGTCATTACAGAAACCACCATTAACTTTTATCAGGACGGCCAGTGGGAGGTCGTGCAGTCACTGCAAATTTCCCCGAGTGTCCAACAAGCGCTGGAAAACGGCGATGAATCAGTTGCTGCCTACACCCGGCAGGTTCAAAAGTTGAAGGCGGCTTCTGAAGAGAGTGATGCAAACTTTGCTTTTTCTCAACAGGGTCGAGGGGACGGTTGGACGGTGATTGTTGCCGGAGGCAGCGGCCAAGGATTGGATAAGCTCAATGATTTGATTTTTGATGGACAGGCCGATATTTCTGTAAGTGCTGTCGAAGGCAGTCAAGTAGTATCCATTTTCCGAACCAATCTTGACCCAAATTTGGTGACCAGTGCCGGGGGCAGCGATTTGCTGGCAATCTCCGGCCAACTAATCCTGGAAAGCAATGCTGACGTTGCCGAGCTTAACAATACAAGCGTGTCCTGGAGCAACCCATTTGAGATAAGTGTTCGATTGACCGAACTTCCGGCCTCTCCGTTTCTGTCTGCCGGCGCCCTCATCGGTATGGTCCTGGAGCCTTCTGCTGGAGGTGGAGACAAACAGGCTGGTCAACAAGTTCAACCCGCAAGGGTCAACCTGATTAGAAACGGTGAATTTGAAGATCCGTGGCAGCAGCAGGATGGGGTTGCTCCGGGGTGGGAAGGTTTTGATAATCGGCACGCCGATTTTGGCTGGTACGAAGAGACATGGCCGGAAGCGGTGAACGACGGGGATCGCGCCCAATTGATGGAAATCTTCAAAGTCGAAGCTAATTATCTTGATCGGGCTATGGCAATTTACCAAACGGTAGAGGTTGCTCCCAACTCCGACTATGAACTGACTCTCTACGCAATGCTCCGTTCTGATGCAGCCATTGACTATCGTAATCGGGATGAACAGGAAATGCACTGGGGAATCGACCCGTTTGGAGAAGGTAATTACGACAACGTTGAAGAATGGGTGCTGATGCCACTGGAAGAACAAAATCGGCTGGGGTCATTTGCCGCCCACCCGGAAGACATCCCCCTGGAATACAAACTGATTACCGGAACCATACGCACCGGCCCGGATACTAATCGGATTACCCTGTTTATACGCGGATTGAAGAAGTTTTCTACCAATGTGGAAGTTCTCTACGATGTGGATGATGTTTCACTGGTGAGGGTACCTTCCGAAAGTACGGAGATTGCAGCCGTGCAACCTCAAACAACACCAGCCACAATCCCTGCCGAAGATGATGCAAAATTGCCAACTTCCGGCGCAGTGTTATCTCGACCTGCATCTCTGGGGATGGCCACGCTGGGGGGCCTGATTTTAGTAATTATTGGCGCTGTCGGCACGGCAGCGTTACTTACCTACCGGAAATGATAGTTAGTCTGAATTGAAATTACTCAATTAGAGGGTCAAATGGGGCAGCAAGTACTGCCCCATTTTTATTGGGTATTTCCCGTTACTCACGGCAAGCGGGACATACCCTTTTTATTTTGCACCATGACCTTAAAAGTACTGTTCTGACCGTTCGATTGTGTGAATTGCGCCACAATGAATTTGACGCCTGAACAGTTTTAGTTTATAATAGGCGCTAACTTAAAGGTTTTAGTCGATGCGCCAAACAACTGCTTCAAAACAAAAAAGTACCAGAGATGACGTAACCCTCAAAGATATTGCCGAAGCCGTTGGAAAGTCGGTGGCGGCAGTGTCCCGGGCCTTGAATAACTACGATGACATCAGCCCGGAAACCCGTGAGCGCATTAAACGTGTGGCGCGGGAAATGGGATACGCCCCTACCGATATTTTAGGGTTAATTCTTCCCACCCTTTCCCCCAGAAATTCAGATCCGTACTTTAGCGAATTATTGGCCGGCATTACATCGGAAGCCGCAAAGCAGGGATTTGATTTATTAGTATCAACTTGTGTAGCCGGTTCCGAAGAAGAGTGGGCGTATCTTCGGCTCATAAACAGTCGCCGGGTTGATGGTTTTATTATTGCGCGTCCGCGCTGGCGCGATACACGAATAGAATTATTACAGGAAAAAAGAGTTCCCTTTGTTGTCATTGGTGGTACCAACATGGAAGGGGATTTCATGGCCGTGTCTGAGGATGAGTATGCAGGCGCTCACCTGGCGGTACAGCATCTTGCCGGGCAAGGGCACAGCCGGATTGCTTTGATAAACGCGCCATCCGATTTGTTCTTTTCATCAAATTTTTTGGCCGGTTTTCGCGCCGCAATGGAAAAAGCGGGGTTGCCGGTCATTGAAGAATTTGTAAGAAACTGCGACTTTTCTCAAAAAGAAGGCTATCGTCTGGCGCATAAATTATTAAGTAAACCCGACGCCCCGACAGCCATTATTACCGCAGACGATTTAGTTGCGCTGGGTGTCGTGTCTGCCGTGCAAGACCAGGGGCTTGATGTCGGTAGCGATGTGGTAGTAACCGGCTATGGAGATATCTTGCTGGCCGAATATTCGCAGCCACCGCTTACCACGGTTCATCGTCCTACCTCGACTCTGGGGCAAACTGCTTGTCAAATGCTTACTTTCCAACTGCGCGGTGAATCTGTAGAAAATCCTGATGTAGTCTTTGAACCATCATTGGTCATTCGTCAATCAAGCGACCTGGCCTTGTGGTTGTAAATAAAAAACAGTTAATTTTAATTACTATATTTTTAGGAGGCACGTAGATATGGCAAATGTAATGTATAGAAATATGACCAAGGCTTGGGGCGATGTAATTGGGGTAAACAATTTAAACCTGGAAATTCCCGATAAAGAATTCCTGGTGCTGGTAGGCCCCTCCGGCTGTGGAAAATCCACGGCGCTCCGTTGTTTGGCCGGGCTGGAAGAAATTACCTCCGGTGAAATTGTCATTGGTGACCGCGTGGTAAACGATGTTGCCCCAAAAGATCGCGACATTGCAATGGTATTCCAAAGCTACGCGCTTTACCCCCACATGACCGTGTACGATAACATGGCATTTGGCCTAAAATTGCGCAAAACACCCAAGGCCGAAATTGACAAACGTGTACAGGAAGCCGCAAAAATTTTGGGCATTACCCAGTTACTGGACCGCAAACCCAAGCAAATGTCTGGTGGTCAGCGACAGCGTGTGGCTTTGGGCCGCGCTATTGTTCGCGATCCCGCTGTGTTCCTGCTGGATGAGCCGCTGTCTAACCTTGATGCTAAATTGCGCGTTCAAACCCGCGCCGAAATTTCAAAACTGCACCAGCGGCTGGGCACCACCTTTATCTATGTAACTCACGACCAGGTAGAGGCTCTGACCATGGCCGACCGCATTGCCGTGATGCGCGACGGTGTTTTGCAGCAGGTTGACTCTCCATCTCAACTGTACGACCATCCCGGTAATGTGTTTGTGGCCGGCTTCATTGGTTCTCCTTCGATGAACTTCTTCAGTGGGTCAGTTACCGGTACGCTGGACGAAATGTATGTTGACTCCGGGACCGTACGCCTGCGATTGAGCCAGAACGAAGTTGAGCAATTGGGCCAGGGCAGCGTTGGCAAAGAAATTATCTTTGGTGTTCGCCCCGAAGATATTCACCACCCGCAGTACAAACCGGCCGGTGTAAAAGAACAGTTAGTGGAAGCGGTTGTTGACGTAACCGAGTTGATGGGTAACGAAATTTTCGTTTACCTCCAGATTGGCGAACACAGTTGTATCGCTCGTGTTGACCCGCGTTCAGATTTGCGCCCTGGCGACAAGGTCCAAATGGCGTTCAACGTTGACAAAATCCACGTCTTTGACCGCACCACCGAAAAGAATATTGCTACCCCCGGTGGCCTGAGCTAGTTTACCCCACCAAAATCGTAATAAAAAAGGGATTGCCATTTACGGCAATCCCTTTTTCTTTTTGGCGAAAAATGCTGTTTATCCGTGCCGGCGAACAAAATTGGCCATGCGTTCCAGCGCCTGTTCTATTTTTTCGTAAGCCGTAGCATACGAGCAGCGTACGTAACCCGCCCCACCAATACCAAATGCCCGCCCGGGGATGACAGCCACTTGTTCTTCAGTCAGCAACCGTTCGGCAAATTCAGCGTCATCCATGCCAGAGCCGCGTACCGAAGGAAACGCGTAAAATGCGCCTTTAGGTTCAAAACATTTCAAACCGATGCTGTTTAATCCGTCCACAATCAGGCGACGGCGGCGGTCGTAGCGCTGCCGCATCTCTTCAATGGCATCCTCTCCCTCTTTCAAGGCAACCAGCGCCGCTTCCTGTGCAGTGGTGGGCGCAGACATAATGGTATACTGGTGAACCTTGTTCATCGCCTCCAGAATTTCAATGGGGGCTGCCACATAACCTAATCGCCAGCCGGTCATGGCGTACGCCTTAGAAAAACCACCCAGCAAAATTGTTCGCTCCCACGTGCCCGGCAGCGAGGCAAAACAGGTATGTTCAGTATCGTACACCAGCCGGTCGTAAATCTCGTCGGAGATAACCAGGATGTCATGCTTCTGCACAAGCCTGGCAATTTCTTCCAGAGTTTCGCGTTCCAGCACGGCCCCGGTAGGATTATTGGGATACCCAATCAGCAGCGCTTTTGTACGGCGGGTGATAGCGGCCTCAATTTCTTCCGCCGTAACCTGAAAGTTGTTTTCTACACGGGTGGCAATTGGCACCGGAATGCCGCCGGCTAAACTTACTTCCGCCATATAGGAAACAAAACAGGGCTGAGGCACAATTACCTCGTCGCCCGGATTGAGGATAGCCGTCATGGCCAGATACATAGCCTCAGACACACCCACGGTCGCCAAAACTTCCATGGCCGGGTCGTAATCAACAGCATACAATTTTTGCAGGTGTTGCGAAACGGCGATCCGTAGTTCGCTGGTGCCGCTGTTTGATGTGTAATGCGTGTGCCCCGCTTTTAACGAAGCAATGCCGGCCTCCAGAACAACCTGGGGGGTGACAAAATCAGGTTCCCCAATCCCCAGCGAAATGACATCATTCATAGATGCCGCAATATCAAAAAAACGGCGAATACCCGACGGCGGAACTTGTTGGACTCGATTTGAAATAAATGAACGCATAAAACCTCGATTAGCAATGAATAATGAGTAAAATACTCATTACTCATTACTCATTGTTCATTGTTAATTGTTGAAAAGGCATATCAAACGCTTCGGCCACTGCCTGGTAGGTGATACTACCCTGATACGTATTTATCCCCAAGGCCAGAGGTTTATCACGTTTAACCGCATCTATAAAGCCCAGATTGGCCAGTTTTAGCACGTAGGGCAGGGTGGCGTTCGACAACCCGTAGGTGCTGGTGCGCGGTACCGCACCGGGCATGTTGGCCACGCAGTAATGCAAAACATCATCCACATAAAATGTGGGGTCAGAGTGAGTAGTGGGGTGCGATGTTTCCACGCAGCCTCCCTGGTCAACGGCCACGTCTACAATTACGCTGCCGGCCCGCATTTGTGAAATCATTTCTCTTGTGACCAGTTTGGGGGCTTTTGCACCTTTTACCAGCACGGCTCCAATCACCACATCAGCATTTTTTACGGCGTTGGCAATGGCCAGCGGATTGGAGGCCAGCGTGGTGAAGTGACCGTGCAAAAAATCACTCAGCGCCCGCAGGCGGTCCAGGTTGATGTCCATCATTGTCACATGCGCCCCCATTCCCAGCGCCATTTTTGCAGCCTCTGTGCCAACCACGCCCCCTCCAATAACCAGCACATTGGCCGGAAGCACGCCGGGGATGCCGCCCAATAATTTACCGCGCCCCCCTTTGTGCCGCTCCAGATAGTGCGCGCCAACCTGCACAGACATCCGGCCGGCCACCTCGCTCATGGGGGTAAGCAGCGGCAGCGTGCCGTTGGAAAGCTCTACAGTTTCATAGGCAATACCGGTAACACCGCTGTTGAGCATAGCCTGGGTCAGGGTTTCTTCAGCGGCCAGATGCAGGTAGGTGAACAGGAGTAAAGCGGGACGAAGATATTTGTATTCAGCAGGTAACGGTTCTTTGACCTTGACCACCATATTGGACCGCGTCCAAACCTCGCCCGCCGAAACAAGTTGAGCGCCAACATCAGCGTAATTTTGGTCTGTAAAGTAGCTGCCTGCGCCTGCACCGTTTTCCACCAGCACAGTGTGCCCACCTTTCACCAGTTGGTCAACTCCGGCCGGTGTCATTGACACGCGGTATTCGTTATCCTTGATTTCTTTCGGTACGCCTATGATCATCGTTAATCTCCTTTTCAATCCGTAAAAGAAAAAACCGGAGCCGGTCTTTTGCCGACGGCAGATACGCCTGAAATTGATGAGGAATGAGAATTAATTAACTTACCCATTTCCTCGTATTGCGTGCTGCGCACACCTGCACTGCGTGCCTGCGCAGGTGTACGCAATACGCAATATGTTGCCAGCCTCAATTGGTAAGTTATTTACGCCCATTCCTGAGTATTGATGAAACGTATTCTATC
>CAYWSS010000024.1:0-18407 GCA_964460505.1 uncultured Caldilineaceae bacterium
AAAGTGAATATCTGGCCCAAAACAACTTACCCTACTTATGTATAACGATAAGCTCGTAAGGGGGGATTGAGGGGGGTGAACGGTTCCCCTGCGAAGGTTTGAGAGTAAATTTCAAGCGAAGGGTGACTTCGATGAGAAAAACCGCTTGTTGAGAATGGTTTTTGTAACCTTCGCAAGGATGGCTGAATAATTACATTTTCTGAAACCTTGCTAAAGGGCATCAAAATCCCTTATCCTGAAATTTTATATTTGGAGCAATATTAATGAAAACAAACGCCGCAGTTCTGTACCAACCCAATACCCCCTTCAAGATAGAACAGGTTGATTTAGCGCCTCCCAAAATGGGCGAAGTGCTGGTAAAAATGGCCGCAGCCGGCGTGTGCCACAGCGATTGGCATCTGGTTACCGGCGATACGCAGCACGTGTTTCCGGTTGTGCCGGGCCACGAAGGAGCCGGAGTGGTTGAGTCTGTAGGCGACGGTGTTACCCACATTAAGCCCGGCGATCACCTGGCTTTGAATTGGGCCCCTAATTGCGGCTCTTGTTTCTACTGCCTGCACAATCGCCCCAGCCTGTGTGAAACTTATGTTGGGCCGGTGTGGGCCGGAACCATGATGGACGGCACCACCCGGTTATCAAAAGAGGGGCAGCCGATTTATCACTTTAGCGCCACGGCCTGTTTTGCCGAGTACACCGTGGTGCCTCAGGAATGTTGCGTCCCCCTGGCCAAAGATGTTCCCTTGCCGGTGGGCGCATTGATTGGCTGCGCCGTAACAACCGGCGTGGGGGCGGTGTTAAACACCGCTGCGGTAAAACCGGGCAGCAGTGTGGCTGTTCTGGGGGCCGGCGGGGTGGGGTTGAACATTATTATGGCCGCCAAATTGGCCGGGGCCGGCCGGATTATTGCCGTAGACCGGGCCGAAGCCAAATGTGACCTGGCAATACAGTTTGGAGCAACTGACGCCCTGACCGCCGGCCCCGAAACGGTCAAATCTATTCGGGCGTTGACCGGTGGGCGAGGCGCCGACTATGTTTTTGAGGCGGTGGGTATCCCGGCGCTGCAGGAACAGGGGTTCGAGGCCGTTCGCCCCGGCGGAACGTTGGTGCTGGTGGGGCTGTCTGCTATGGGAACCGGTACCAATCTGCCCGGCGCGGTCATTGCCCGCCGGGAGAAAACAATTACCGGCTCCTATTACGGCACCGCAAACACGGCTCGGGATTTTCCGCTGTTTGTTGAGTTGTACCAACAGGGCAAATTAGATTTGGACAGTTTAATTTCTCAAACGTATCCGCTGGATCAAATTAACAACGCCTACGCCGATATGCTCAGTGGAGAGACAGCGCGTGGGGTGATTCTGTTTTAGGAACGGTCATTAAATAAATTCCCCGGTTAACGACGGCACAGTACGCAGTACAAATCAAAGCAACGAAGTTAGGTAGAATCTACAATGAACGTTTTATCTTTACCGGTAATCATTATGGCCGGCATTTCGTTTTATGTTGGCATTTACCATTTGGTCATCTATTTTCGCCGCAGCAATCATCGCGAAGACCTGACCTTTGCCCTGCTCTGCTTTACCATGGGAACTTATGCTATTTTTTCCTTTGGTCTTTACAATGTTACCTCAACAGAACAGGGGGCCAGTTGGCAGCGGGCGCAACTCTTTACCCTGGCCCTGCTTGCCATTGCCTTCTTGTGGTTTATTACCGATTACACCGGACAAATATCAAAAAAATGGCTGTACGGTTTTACCGCCTTTTTTTCTGTCTCGGCCCTCATCATTTTGCTGGAACGCGGCAGCCTGACCCTGCGGGTCAATCAGCCCGCGATTAAAGAAATTCAGTTGCCGTTCAACCTGCAAATAACTTATTATGAGGTGGTTCAGGGGCCATTTATCCGGCTGCAGAGCATCATCGGCATGTTAATTTTTATGTATGCCTTCTGGTTAACGGTGCGTTTTTACCAGGTTGATCGCCAGAAAAAGGCTATTCCCCTGCTTGTATCTCTGGTAATTGCGTTTATCGGCACCTTTAACGATGCCGCGGTAGGGGGCGGAAACTACAACTTTATTTACACGCTTGAGTATGCGTACATGGCCATGCTTGTATTGATGGCCTATTCGCTCTCAAATGCAGTGATAAAAGGGGCTGCAATGGAGGAAGCGCTCAAGGACAGCGAGAAACGCCTGAAGCGAGCCCAAGCCGTAGCCCACATAGGAAACTGGGAATATGATCCACGCACCGATACGTTTTGGGGTTCTGACGAAGCCCGCAAAATATACGGGGTATCACCGGATGCTCCGCGTTTTACCTTGAAGGAAGTACGAGCAATTGCACATAAAGAGGATCGCCCCATAATTAAAACCGCGCTGCGAAATCTACTGGAAGACAATGCCCCCTACGACATTGAGTTCAGAATTTTTCGAGCCGGTGATGGGGAGATGGCCTGGATTCACGCCAGGGCAGAACTGGTTGTTGACGAAAGTGGGAAGCCGTATCTTGTTCAGGGCACGGTCCAGGATATAACCGAACGCAAACATACCGAAGAACTATCCATTCTGCTGGAAACAACCAAAGCCGTATCTTCTACCCTGGATCTGGAAGAGGTATTAAAAATTATTGCCCGGCAAATGACCCTGGTTGCCGGGGCATCGGGCTGCGCAATCTCTCGCTGGAACCGGGATGCCGATTCCGTTGAAACCTGGGTAGATTGGTTCAATCACGGAACACCATATTTTGATGAGCCAGGCGCCACATACCCTCTTAAAAAATACCCGGTCACCCGGGAAGTGCTGGAAAAACTTAGGCCCATAGTTGTTCAGGTTTCCGATCCCAACGCCGATCCGGCTGAAGTTGCACTGCTTCGCATGCAGGAAACTGAAAGTCTGCTTATGCTCCCCCTCGTTATCAACAATCAGGCCATTGGCCTGGTTGAGTTGGACAAGGAATTTGGTGAAGGTGTGTTCACGCACTCTGACATTGAACACTGCCGGGTGTTGGTTAACCAGGCGGAAATTGCCATTCAAAATGCCAGGTTATACAAACAAGCCCAACAAGAGATTTCTGACCGCATCCAAACCGAAACAGAATTACAGGCCGCCAACGCAGATTTAAAGCAGCGGCTGGGAGAGTTATCAACCCTTAATTTTATTACCCAGACCCTGACCACCGCCACAGATTTAAACAACGCCCTGGACAGCGTGGCCACAACTGTAGCGTATCTCTTTAAGGCATTGAGTAGCAGCATTGGGTTACTAAACCCGGAAAAGACGGAGGTTACGGTTGTAGCGCAACATAACGAGGACAGCGATATTTTCAGCGCGCTTGGCCTGGTTATCCCGCTACAAGACAATCCGGCAGCAGTTCAGATGCTTCACACCAAACAGTCTGTTGTTATTGCTCAGGCCCAAACGAACCCACTCATCAAGCCGCTTCATCAGATCATACAAGCCCGAAATATCCATTGTATGATGCTTGTTCCCTTAATATCTCGTGGAGAGATCATTGGAACTATCGGGGTTGAGACCGATGATGAAGGCAGAGAATTCACCTCTTCTGAAGTCAAACTGGCCGAAACTATTGCCGGGCAAATTGCCGGCGCCATCGAGAATATTCGCCTGTTTGAGCAGGAACAAACCCAACGCAAAACCGCAGAACAAGCGCTACACGAAACACAGTTGCTTTACAAGATCAGCCGAATTCTGGCAAAAACATCTGACATACAGCAAGGCATTGAACAAGCATTGGGCGAATACTTGTTGGCGATAAATTTAAAACAGGGGGGGATTGTTCTTTTAGACTCAGCCCGCAAGAAAGGGACACTCTGCGCCCTTTATCAGGACGGACACCCCCAACCGATGGGGTCGACCATAAACATTGTCTCGCCGGCTTACCAACAGATCCTAAAAACCGGCAAAGCGCTGGCTATTACCGATGCCTACAACGATCCGCTTTTGTTAGATAACAGAGAGCTAACCCTTGCCCACAACATTAAATCTATGTTGTTTGCCCCGCTGCTAAATCGAGGGGAAATTACTGGTTTTCTGGGGGCCGACGCTACGGAAGCGCCTCACCAATTTACAGAACGGGAGATTGGAATGGCTCAGGTGGTAGCCGATCATATTGCCACAGCTGTGGAAAATAACCGGCTCTTTGAAGAAGAGCAGCGCCAGCGGCAAGTGGCCGAAAGTTTGCGCCAGGTGGCCAAAGTAATCAACCGCAGCCTGGACCAGCAAACTGTCCTGGCAAAAATCGTCGAACAGTTGGAGCAAGTCATCAACTTTGACAGTTGCGGGATTTTCCTGAAAGAAGATGCCAATCTGGTTATTGTCGGTGGCGCCAGGCTCTCTGAGGGCTATATTGGCAAACACGCCCCCATTGAGGGTAATGATCCCGTGGCCCGGGTTTTTAACCAAAACAAAACGCTGGTCATTAAAGATGTACGCAATTATCCCACCTGGAATACCTGGGACGGCGGCGACTTTATTCGGGGCTGGATGGGCGCGCCCCTGACTATTGGCAAAAAGGCAATTGGCGTAATCAGCGCAGATAGCGGGCATGTTAATGCGTACGCTAAACGGGATGCAGATATTCTTCAATCCTTTGCCAGCCAGGCCGCAACCGCCATGGAAAACGCCCGTCTCTTTAAAGAAGAGCAGCACCAGCGGCAAATGGCCGAAAGCTTGCAGGAAGTAGCAAAAATAATAAATAGCAGCCTGGATCAATCTGCTGTAATTGCCCGGATAATGGGGCGTCTTCAGGAAATTATCACCTACGACAGCGGCGCCATCTTTCTGAAAGATGACGATGCGCTGGTGCTTACCGATGGCGTTGGGGTTGATGACATACACATTGGGCACCGGATATTGCTGTCAGCCGAAACACCCGAAGTCCGTGTTTTTAAAAGCAAAGAATCTCATATTATTTTTGACACATTCAATGACCCCGGCTGGGAAAGCTGGAACGAGATTCCTCCCATTAGAAGCTGGATGGGCGTTCCATTAATCATCGACCAACAGGTTATCGGAGTCCTGACCGCCAACAGCGTTGAAACAGATACGTATAGCCGGAAAGACGTCCAAGTTCTGCATACTTTTGCCAATCAGGCAGCTGTAGCCATTAGAAATGCCAGGCTTTATCAAGACATTCGACGTGAAAAGCAATTTTTTGAGGCCATGCTCCGCAACAGTCCAATTGCCGCCATTGTCAGCGATGCCGATCAAAAAATTGTATCGTGGAATCCGGCTGCCGAACGGTTATTTGGCTTCACGCAAAATGAAGCGGCGGGGGCGTTTCTGGATAGGTTGGTAACCTCCGAAGAAAATTACGCCGAAGCTCTGGCCTACAGCAAACAGATTGCAACTGCCGGCGAACAGACAATTATCCACGCGCTCACGCAACGCAACCAAAAAAATGGAAGCCCGGTAGATGTTGAGCTATTCTGTGTGCCGGTCATGATTGATGGGGAGCGCATTGCGGACCTGGCCCTTTACCACGATTTAACTGAAATCAAACAAGCAGAGGAAGCCCTGATTGAAAGCAAAGCCAGGGTAGAAAGCCTGTACGATATCAGCCGCAGAATCACGGCGGCCCGTAATGAAAAAGAGTTGCTCAAAGTTCTGGCTCAACCGGCAATACACGCCGGAGTGTCGGCAGCCACGCTAGCGTACATTGGGCTAAATAATGACGGAGAGCCGGCATGGTTAGAGGTGACCGCAACATGGCCCAAAATTCGGTCGCGCTCTATTTCGCTCGGCACCCGGTATCCGTTGGAACAAATACCGTTTTCGCGCTTGTGGCTGGCTGCCCCGCGCCGGCCCCAGTTTGTCTCCAATGTTCTCACCGACAGGCGGCTGGATGAAGTCTCCCGGAGCCTGTCAGTTCAATCGGGGAGTTTGAGTTACGTTATTATCCCCTTAACGCAAGCCGGCAAATGGGTTGGAATACTGTTTTTCAGTTGGCGGGAACCCCACGAATTCACGCCTCAAGAGTTGGAAGACTTTAATGTCCTTATCGGGTTGGCGGCGCCGGCCGTACACAGCCGCCGCTTGCTGGTAGAAAAGGAACGGGCCATTATTGAGACCCTGTACCAGATAAGCAGCGGCCTGAACACCGTCGTTAACGAACAAGAGCTGCTTAATGTGCTTGTCCAACCGGCACAGAAGGCAGGGGCTAACAAGGCGTACTTATTGTACGTAGAACTTGATGAATCCGGTTTTCCGGATTGGGCCAAGTTTGTGGCAACATGGAGCGTTGAGGGAGTCTCAACCAACATAGAAATTGGGGGGCGACTGTTTACCCCAAAATTAGCAGCTCCGCATAGCTGGTTTCTGGACATCAGCAAGCCCTTGTTTATCGCCGATATTACGGAGGATGGGCGCATAGATGATTTCACCCGGAAAATTTACGGGCAGGTTGACAGCCGGGGCGTAGCCATAATTCCATTTATACAGGCCGGTCGATGGGTTGGCCTATTATCCTATACCTGGGATGAGCCTCACCAATTTAATGACCAGGAAGTTGAAATCTACGCCGCGCTCACAGATTTGGCCGCGCCGGTGGTAGAAAATTTACGGATGGTCAGCAATCTGGAGCAAATGGTTGAGGAGCGTACCGCAGAATTGCTAACAGCCAAGGAAGCCGCAGAAACAGCCAACAGGGCAAAAAGCACATTCCTGGCCAATATGAGCCACGAACTGCGCACCCCGTTAAATGCCATTCTGGGCTTTACCCAACTGATGCAGCGGGATGCCACTCTGCTCCCCGAACAACTGGAATACACCACCATCATTAATCGCAGCGGCACGCATTTACTGGGCCTGATCAACGACGTGTTGGAGATGTCTAAGATTGAAGCGGGACGCGCCACCCTCAATATTGGCAAGTTTGACCTGCACCAGCTATTGAAGGGGGTGGAGGATATGTTTCGCCTTAAAGCAGAAGAAAAGGGGCTGCGGCTCGCTTTCTTTCTGGCAGAAGATGTGCCTCACTATATTCAGGCCGATGAGGGTAAATTGCGGCAGGTTCTCATCAACCTGCTTGGAAATGCCGTAAAATTCACTCCCGCCGGCAGCGTGATTTTGCGGGTAAACAGAGCTGAAAGCAAATACGATTCGCCACCCCCGCCCTTGCTTCACTTTGAGGTGGAAGATACCGGCCCCGGCATCGCCCCGGATGAGACAGAAACGCTGTTTGATGCGTTTGTGCAGACGGAAACAGGGCGGCAGTCTATGGAAGGCACCGGTCTGGGGTTGCCCATCAGCCAACAGTTTGTGCGCATGATGGGCGGAGAAATAACGGCTGTCAGCCCCGTTTCCGCGCTGCAAAGTGGGGTACAGGCAACCGGCAAAACGAGACCTGGCGCCCTGTTTAAATTTGATATAAAAACCAGACCGGCAAATAACGCCGACCTTCAACCCACTGAAGAGAGGCGGCAGGTGGTGGGGTTGAAACCGGGTCAACCGGCCTATCGCCTGTTGATTGTTGAAGACCGGTGGGAAAACCAGCAGCTATTAATCAAACTTCTTGAGCCGCTGGGCTTTAAAATAAAAGTTGCCAATAATGGAATAGAAGGCGTAGAAACCTGGCAAAAATGGAAGCCGCACCTTGTCTGGATGGATATGCGGATGCCGGAGATGGATGGGTACGAGGCCACAAAACGGATAAAAGAAACCTCTCAGGGCCAAAAAACGGTCATTATTGCGCTTACCGCCAGCGCCATGGAATGGCAGCGGACCAATATGCTAACCGTGGGCTGCGATGGATACATCCGCAAACCGTTCCGAACCTCGGAAATTTTTGGGGCAATGGCCGAATTTTTGGGGATACAGTATATTTACAAAGAAGAGAAGGAGGGTAAAGCGGCCACCTCTGCGAGAGAAAAACGGGACCAATTAGCCCGGATTACCGCAGAATTGGCTCAACTGCCCCCGAAATGGGTATCAGATTTGCAACAAGCCGTAATTGAGATAAACTTGGATAGGGTCAATAATATTATCGAGCAAATTGCGCAAGAAAATCAACATTTGGCCCAGACATTAGATGAACTGGCTCAAAACTTTCGCTTTGACATACTGCAAACCCTGATTGAGGAAGCAACGTCATGACTCAAAACAAATCGTATCAGGGCAATATTTTAATTGTTGATGACGGGCCGGCAAACCTGAAAATCCTGATGACCATGCTTTCGTCGCAGGGGTATCAGGTAAGGCCCGCCATCAGCGGCACGTTGGCGCTCACGGCATCTCGAGAAAATCCACCTGATCTCATTTTGCTTGATGTTTCTATGCCGGAGATGGACGGTTACGAAGTCTGCCGGCGGTTAAAAGCCGATGAAATCACGCGGGATATTCCGGTTATTTTTATCAGCGCCCGGGGCGAGGTGGAGGACAAAGTAAAAGCGTTTACTACAGGGGGCGTGGATTACATCACCAAACCGTTTCAAATTGAAGAGGTTTTGGCCCGAATTGAAACCCACCTAACCATACGCAACCTGCAAAAAAATCTACAGGAACAAGTGGCAGAGCTGGATGCTTTTGCCCGCACCGTAGCCCATGACCTGAAAAATCCGCTGGGCGTAATTATCAGTTACACCGACTACCTGATTACCTCGTATCAAATGATGGGCGAACACGAGCAATTGGAAATGATTCGCAACAGTCGAAAAGCGGTGCATAAGGCTGTCAACATTGTCAACGAGTTACTGCTGCTGGCCGGCGTACGAAAAAAAGAAAACGTCGAGATGATCCCGGTGGACATGGCAGAAGTCATCAGGGTTGTTATGGAGCGAATGTTTCTTTTAAAAGAACAGTATGAGGGTGAGTTTATTTTGCCCGATTCCTGGCCGGTGGCTATGGGTTACGCCCCCTGGATAGAAGAGGTGTGGGTAAATTATATTAGCAACGGTTTAAAGTATGGAGGGCGGCCACCCACAATAGAGTTGGGGGCAACCCCTCAACCTGACGAAGATAAAATCCGGTTTTGGGTTCGGGATAATGGGCCGGGTCTCACCCCCAAAGAACAGGCTTCGCTTTTTACTGAATTCACCCGGATTGATAAACTTCGGGCGCAAGGGCACGGCCTGGGGCTATCAATTGTGCGCCGAATTATGGACAAGCTGGAAGGTCAGGTTGGTGTAGACAGTGACGTTGACGGAGGCAGTCTGTTTTATTTCACCCTGCCCATAACCTCTAAACAAGAAATTTCCTGATTGTTTTACAAATATCCCTAAAATTTTTTTACTTAAGGAGAAATAGAATGGCTGTTTCACAAGATTTGTTAGAAATTTTGCGGTGCCCCTACTGTGTTAGCGGGCCAACCCGTAAATCCGGAGATGACCCCGGCCGGTTGGAACTGGTTAACGAGACCTGGCTGGTATGTCAGGAACCGGATTGCAACCGAAAATACCCCATCAAAGAAGATATTCCGGTGATGTTAATTGAGGAAGGTGATAAGTGGGTTGATACAGCGGCAGCAGAACTGCCCGAACCCGGCCCCTTGGTTGAACCCTCTCAATTTCCGCCAGCGAGTCAGGCCGGGGGCGACTCCGGCAGAGTTTCTTCGGGCTACGACCCCCAACGGCTGGCTCTGCTTCTGCTCAGCATTTTGGGCGTTTCGGTGCTGATTGCCGGCTTTGTCTGGATGCTTCGTAAAAAATAAGCTCAACAGGAGTTAGGGGTTAGGATTCAGGAGTTAGGGGTTAGAAAAAACATTTTTCCCTCACTCCTAACTCCCGACCCCGGCCCCTGAATATTTCTACAGCGGCCAAAAACTCTTGCGATTCAATACAAATCTGTAAACCAGGATAGAAATAAAAAAATATCCCCCGGCCGCCAGGTTCCACAGCGGAGGAAATACTCCCGCAACCACAAACACACATCCTGAAATTAAATAAACTGCGCCGGCCAGCGCAAATGTTATCTTCCATATTTTCATCCAAAATGGATTATTCACCGGTTTAATTCTCCCTTTGTCCTCGTCGGGTGCGTCCTCACGTGGCCACTGCCGGGGTGTAAATCCACCGCTGCGAAAATAGGCGCCACACCCCGGCAACAGCTTGACAACATCTTCCGTCATTATTATCAAATATAGATGTCCAGAAAAATTTTTCCTGAATAACATCCGTATTGCCGCCGCCGCGCAGCATGCCTATCAGCAGCAACATGTTAGATGCCCGTATAGGCAGGGAGTAAGCCGGATTTTTTGTTGCCAAATAGAAAGGGTGGCCTATACTGAAAACAGAATGAGAACGGAACTTTTTGGTGATGGTTTGTTATGCCCGAATGTACCTGCGGTCGGGCATCCATTTGGGCTTACAAACGTGGATTCCCGCTAAAAGCGTGCGGGAATGACGGGTGTCAAAAAGTTCCGTTTTGAAACTAATTTCAGTATAGCTTCATCCAATTCGATTCAGATTCAAATTGGCTATTTTATACCCGACGGCAACGTTGGAGCAAAGACCGGGCAGATTTATTTTGAGAAAAATGGGATGTCAACAGGGCAATAGAGTTCTTTTAAAAGTAGCTGCTGATAATTTCCAGCACCCTTTGGATATTGTCCGGATCGCCGGACTGAACGCGGGTGGCGCCGGCCCGGGCAATGCCGTTGAGCGCGTTGATGTCGGCATCACCGCCGTAAGCCACGGGTATGACAATTACCGGGTTGCGGTCCTCTTTGTTGAGCTTGATCAGCTCAATGACGTTGTGCAGCGAGGTAGCACTGCTGGTGTCCTGCCCATCGCTTAACACTACAATGGCCTGTATGCGGTCATCTGCATCCTCACGAGCGCGCTTGAGCAAGTCGATGGATTGCTTGATGGCATCGTACAAAGAGGTGTCGCCGTTGGCCTGCAATGTGTCAATCTGCGGCCGAATTTGTCCCTGCCCGCCCTCAAATGAGGCCAGCGCCTGCGACGACAATTTTGTGTTTTCATCAACGTACACCATCGCATCCAGATTAAAATCGTACACGCTGGGCAAGCTGTCAAAGGTTACTAATCCCACCCGGTTTTGAGACGGCATATTATCCAGAAACGCGTTGGCGGCGGTTTTGGCCTGTTCTATTTTGTCGCCCTGCATCGAACCGGAAGTATCGATGACCAGCAGCACGTCAGCCTGCTTTTTGACAAATTGCCAACTGGCCTGCACGGCGGCTACGGCTTCCGGGTCGGGCACTTCCAGAATGGTGCTGGGTTTGTTGGGGTCTACTCCCAATTCCGGCACAATGGGATAACCCACCTCTACGCCGGGATTAACAGGCCGAAAACCGCTCTCCATCACCTTTTCCTGCACGGGCCGGCTGCGAACAAACTCGGTAAAAACTCTGGCCGCCGCTCGCTGTTCGTCCGTTACCCAATCGGCTTTGGAGATGGCAAAGGGATGTTCGTGCCAGAACGTTCCTTCTTTGGGGTAGAGCGCCACCAATTTTTCTGGTGGCTGGTAGGCTGTTTTGCCCTGATTGATAAAAATAAGGTCGTTTTCTTCCAGCGCCACAAAATCCAGGTAATCCGGCCCCTGAGCAATGTATTCTTTAAACTCGGTGGTTCGGGACGAGTAGTGGCGAATCAACTCTTCAATATCACGCACGCCTTGCTGCACGGCCGGGTCGTTCACCTGGCCCAACGCCAGGCGACGAAAATCGGGGTTGTCGCTGTTGGCCCGCGCGCTGGCGTAAAATTCTGAGATCAGGGTAGACAGGGCGGTCGAGCTGATAAACGGGTCGGTGTGACCGTAGTAGACGGTCGTCCGCTCGCCGGGCACGTTGTAATCGGCCCAGCCGTTGGGCGAGTTAAGCACGGCCAGCAACTCTTCCCAACCAACCGCTTCGCTGCCGCTTTTTTCCTGCAGGGCACTGAGCCGGCTTTCCCAGATGGCCATTACCACCGGGGCCAGCGCCGTGGGCGGGCTGTCGGCCAAATCAAAAATTTGCCGCCCTGTCTGGTAGTTAACCAACGCCAACCAGTGGCTGACGGACGGCGAGTAGATGGTAGGCCGGGACACATTGGCATTGTTGGGCGCAATGATGGCATTGATAATGCCCTGCGCAATTTTGCCGGATGAGCCGGGCGCGCCTTTTACGCAAATGGGCGTTTCACCTTCCGCCAGCGGCTCACCGGTTACAGGATTACGGCCCTCCATGTAGGCCCGGTTGAACTGGTTGATGGCATCGTAAGTTTCACCGTCCAGGTACAATTCTGATTCCGGAGCGTACACAATTTCAAGCTCAACCGCGCCGGACGCGCACTGCGTTGAGATGTCGCCACCGGTAAGGGAAATACCTCCACCGTCATCGCCACCAAAACCACAGGCCAGCGCAAAAAATACCGGAAACAAGAAGATTAAGAACTTTTTAAATGATTGCATTATTGTCCTCCAAATTATTTTATTGTAAAACCCGGCCGGCCCAACTGAGCAGCCGCCGGGCCGCTTGACCATCTACCTGAATTGCACTTTGGCCGGCGCCTGCCGGATCAAAACCGTGTGCGGCCAGCGCATTTTGTTGTTCTGCTTCTAATAAAAATTGAGCAAATTGCTGCGCCGCTTGCCGGGCTTCCGGGGTAGACTGGTTGCCCGCCCAGATAACAAATGGATAATCGAGCACCACCGCCGGCTCGGCCGGCAACACAGAAAAAGCATCCGATTGGTTAAGATTTACGCTGCGCCACGACGCCACCGACAGCAACCCGGCATCTCCAATGGAGCGCCCCTGCACCGAGGCCAGCGTTTCTGCCGGTCTGGAACGCGGTTGGGCGTTATTGTTGCCCAGGGTTTCGGTCAGCCAGGCGTCGGCGCTGCCCACATTGCCGGCAGTGAGGGTATCTGTGCCCAGGTGCGCCGCCGTTGCTGCAATCAGCACCGCCAGCCCCTCTGCCGTGTTCTGCGGCGAAGCCATCACCAGCTTAAACCCGTCTCGCCCGGTGGCTTTGGCGTGAGCGTTCTCCCAATTTAAGTCGCCGTACACTTGATTAAACTGTTCGATTTTGTCGTTGTAGCCACCCCAGGCTAAACTGCTGCCGGCCACCGGTTGAGCATCGGTAAATTGATACCCGTCGCCGGCAGCCATATCCACCACAAAAGAGGCTTCGGCCAGCCAGGCCGCGGGCGGCACGCTGTTGGGCCTGGTCTGAAACTGTCCCGCCGGCACCATCTCGTTGGCGGAAACCGGCGTTACCTGCACTTCGCGATTTTCCTGATTAAATTTTTTGGCCGCTTCATCAACCCAAGGTTTTATGCCGGGCGCAACCACCACATTTATGTCTACCTGCTGCTGAAGGGGGACCAGCTCACTCAATGGTTCCGGCAGGAAAAAAAATAACAAAATCATCCCCGCCACCACCACCAGAGCCAGCATGATAATACCAAAAAACAGGACTTTATTTTGCTGCATGGCCAATCCTTTAAGAGGGGTTGAGTTAAACCTAAGTAATTATAACATATCTTGCCGATAGTGGCATAGGTTAAAAGTTACATCTGGAGCCGGGAAAAATTGACCTCGCCCCCCCACACGGATACAATGAAACTATCACCTTTGGAGGAAGCAAAACAATGTTAATTACCAACGGCACAGTATTAACGTTTGACGAAGATGCTCGGGTTTTGCCTTACGGCGCGGTATATTTCGAGGGCGATACCATTGTTGAGGTAGGCCGCACCGCCGACCTGGAACAAAAATATCCCGATGCGGAAAAACTGGACGCCAACCAGAAAATTGTCATGCCCGGCATGATTTGCGCCCACACCCATTTTTACGGCGCGTTTGCCCGGGGCATGGCCATTCCCGGTGAGCCGCCGGAGAATTTTATGAAAATTCTACAGCAGCTCTGGTGGAAAGTAGACCGGGCGCTAACTCTGGAAGACAGCAAATACAGCGCCCTGGTGGCCCTGGTTGATGCCATTAGGCACGGCACCACCACCCTGATTGACCACCACGCCGGCCCCACCCACATCGATGGCTCGCTGGATGCGCTGGCCGAAGCCGTTACCCAATCCGGGCTGCGGGCGGCACTCTGCTACGAAGTGACCGACCGCAACGGCCCGGAAGGAGCCGCCGCCGGTATTGCCGAAAATGTGCGTTTTCTCAAACGGCTGCAAGCCAATCCTGACCCCAAACTGGGGGCATCGTTTGGCCTGCACGCCTCCTTTACCGTGGGCGATGCCACGCTGGAAGCCTGCGTGGATGCCGCCCGCGGGTTGAACAGCGGCTTTCATATTCACGTGGCCGAGGACAAAGTGGATGAAACCGACTGCCTCATCAAACACAATCGGCGGGTGGCCGGGCGGCTGGAAAAAATGGAAGTGCTGGGGCCAAAAACGTTGGTGGCGCACGCCATCCACGTGGATGCCTTTGAAATGGACAACCTCCGCGCCACCAAAAGCAAAGTCAGTCACCAGCCGCGCAGCAATATGAACAACGCCGTCGGCGTGTCCGAGGTGGAAACCATGCTGAACAAAGGCATTTTGGTGGGGCTGGGCAACGATGGCTTTACCAACAACATGTTCACCGAAATCCACACCGCCTACCTGCTGCATCGCCTTGCCAAAAAAGACCCCCGCGCTATGCCCGGCAACCGCCTCATCGAAATTGCCTTTAAAAACAACGCCACCATCGCCAAAATATTTTTCCCCAAACCGGTCGGTGCCCTCAAACCCGGCGCCTTCGCCGACATTATTCTGATGGATTACGTGCCCTACACCCCGCTAACAGATATGAACTACCCGTGGCATCTCATTTTTGGCATGGACGGCAGTCACGTGACCCACACCATCGCCGGCGGTCAAATGTTAATGAAAGACCGCCAGGTTCTCACCATGGATGAGGAGGCCATCGCCGCCAAAGCCACCGAGCTGGGCAAAGGCGTGTGGCAGCGCGTGTGGGAGATGGAATGACAGGTGGCAGAAATTTATCACCATGTAATGTGTCCCGCTAAAGGAAAGAGAGAATGGCCTATCAGTTATTTGAAGAAGTGGTTTTAGTGGAAGATATAACCGAAAAAGGGTTGCTAAAGGGAAATGTAGCCCCCATTAGAATTGTTCCTCAATAAGCAACGCAGGAAATTTGGGCACATTTTATTAAGGACGCAGACGAGAACAGGGTATCTTTTCAGGCTCTACAGGATTTGGCAGGATCAAAGTAAAGAATTTGCCGCGAATTGCACGAATTAACACGAAAAAAATAAAAAATCAGTGAAATTCGTGGCAGATAATACGTTTTTTATAGAGCGATCCTGCAAACTACCAGAGAGCCTCTTTTTAATAATCCGGGAATAAACACCCTTCGACAGGCTCAGGGTGCGTAGCTTGAGCCTGTCGAAGGGTACCTCCCCCTACTTTTTGAGAAGATACAGAACGGACAAGCGCAGATATTTAACATCTTTTTTTCGCGTTCATCCGCGCTTGTCTGTATCCTACAACTGTAGCTCAAACCGTTGAAAAACCTCCAATCCACTGTTAACCTAACCAAAGTTAGGTGACTCCCAACCCGATTCCTGTTATGCTATCCACAAGCATACATGAAATGTGCAACAACAGAACACGTGGTGCGAAAGGTGTGTTGCGCCGGCAACAAAACACAAAGCGCGCATCACTTTTTTATTTACGATTTTGGATTAGGCTTTGTTAGATTGGTTCAATCTCCAAGATTGAACCAATCTGAAAAATCGTAAATCCAAAATCGTAAATCGATAAGGGAGCTTTTTATGAAACAAGACAAATTTCTAATTGGCATACTGGTGGGGATTGCGCTGCTGGTTATTGTGGCGGTGGTCACCGTGCTGGCCCGCGCGCCGGGCAGCGAGGCGTACATTTCCGATGACACGCCGGCCGGAGTGGTTCACAACTACTTTTTGGCCCTGCAGCGCAAAGATTACGACAAAGCCTACGCCTACCTGTCGGACGACCTGGAAAACAAGCCGGACATGGACCAGTTCATTATTGAGGTTGACAGCTACGGCAACGACAATGAGCGCTCGCTAAAAATTGGGGAAGTGCGGGAAGGCGACGCCCACACCCAGGTTGAGCTATCCATTACCAATTATCAAGTGGGCAACATCTTTGAGAGCAATCACTACACCAGCAATGACACCGCCCTGTTGCGGGCCAACGATGCCGGCGAGTGGAAACTCATCCAGTTCCCCTACCCCTACTGGGGTTGGAACTGGAACGGGAAGGAAGGGTAGGAGGTTGGTATGTTAACCGTTCGACGAATTTACCTTTACGCGGTATCGGTCCTCAGTTTGGTGGCTGTAACATGGGCGATTATTGCGCTGGCCCGCCTCATTCTGGACGAAGGCATTGGCCGGGGCCAAATTACAGAACTGGCCTGGGCTATGGCCGTAATTATTGTTGGCTTGCCCATCTTCCTCTTCCACTGGTTGATGGCCCAACACCTGGTCAAAGGCAGCCCCGAAGAAAAGCAGTCGCCCGTGCGGTACGCTTTCTTTTACATCGTGATGGCCGCCGGAGCAGCCCCCATTTTCAGCAACATCTACCGGCTGGTCGACAACCTGTTTCTGACCCTGTTTGGCGGAATTCGCCCCGATTATTACCCCTACAATATGAACGCCGCCGAGCATGGAGTTGCCGTTTTAGTGTGGGGCGTGATATGGGTGTATGTCTGGCGTTACGTTCGTTCGCAAACCGTAACCCCGTCATTGCCGGTACACACCATCAATTTGACCATTCGCCGCCTGTATCTGCTGATATTCTCGCTGGCCGGATTGGTAATGGTTTCATGGGGCAGCCTGGGTCTGATTCAAACGCTGATGCAGATGGGCACCGGCACAATCTGGCGCACCCCGGTAGCCAACTACAGCGCCCAACTGCTGGTGGGTGCGGCCATTTGGGTGGGGCACTGGCTCATCCTGCAAAAAAACTTTGCCGCCGGCACCCCCGCCGAAGAACGCTCGGTGCTGCGCAAAGTCTACCTGTACCTGGCCGTGTTTATTTTCTCCGTGATGGCCCTGACCAGCGGTACGCTGTTGCTGAAACGGCTGTTTGAGCCGGCCCTCGGCGCGCCGCCGGTAGATGAACCGCTGCTGAGCCAACTGAGCGCAGTGGTGCCGATGCTGGTAGTGGGTGTGGTTTTTTGGGCCTACCACTGGAGCGTGGTCAAACAGGATGCGGCCCAGGCCCCGGACATTCCCCGGCAAGCGACGGTGCGGCGAATTTACGCCTACCTGGTGGCTGCCGTCGGGTTGGGTGCCACGCTAACCGGTATCGGCGGGCTGCTGACCGTGCTGGTTGAAATGCTAACCGGGTCTTCGACGGTTGGGCTGGACTACTACCGGGAATCGGTGGCCCTGTTTGCCTCGATGACGCTGGTTGGCGTGCCGGTCTGGTGGCTGCCCTGGCGGGCGGTGCAAACCCGGGCCACCCTGCCCCCCTCCGGCGACGACATACGGGATGAGGGCAGCGCCGCGCGGCGCTCGCTGGTGCGCAAAATATATCTCTATTTCTTTGTGTTTATGGCATCCCTGGCCATCTTTGGCAGCGCCGGCTGGTTTGTGTTCCACATACTCACCGCGCTGCTGGGGGCCGACCTGCCCGGCGATTTTATCACCCAGGTGCTGGATGCTTTTGTAATTTCGCTGCTGGCGGTTGGCGTGTGGCTGTATCACGGGTGGGCCATTCGCCGCGATGGGCAACTGGCCGAACAGGATGAAGCCAGGCAGATGGCCGATATCGAGGTAGTGGTGATTGATGGTGACGAAGGGCAACTGGGCAAAGCTATTGTGGACAAGCTCCGGCACGACCTGCCGGGCATCCACCTGAGACCGGTGGGAACCACCCCGCAAGCCGCAGCCGCCATGGCCGGAAATTCATTCTCGGCCGGCGACTTCGATACCCCGCATTACATTGTCGGCTCCTGGAAAACGCTGGCCTCCGGCGACGTAGCCTTGCCTCTGGCGAAAAGTACGGCCACCAAATTTGCGGTGCCGGTGGCCGGTGACAACTGGATTTGGGCCGGATTAAAGCCGAAATCCGCCGAAGATTACGCCGAGCAGATTTCTCGCGGCGTGAAACAGGCCATTGAAGGCGAGGAGATTAATTTTAACCACGGCGTTGATGTGGCTACTATCGCCGGAATTGTTGTGGGCGGGATTGTTTTTCTGTGCATCGCCGGCAGTTTGCTGGGCGTTGCGGGCAGTGCTTTTTGATGTTCACTTTGAGCTAATTATTTTTACCCAAAAACCAGATTACTCCGTCCCAAGCCAGGTGGGACGTTCCTCCAGAATTTTTATGGCCTCCTCCTGCATGGAGATCCACTTTGCCGGCTTGTAAGGTATATTCTTTTCCTGCGACCAGGCCAGGGCCATTAGACTAGTACAAATTCAGTGAACCCGTCAAAATCGCGCTGTGGCCGGTTTCTTGACCGCGCCCGCTTAGGTGGCTCGGTCGGAGACCGGCCACAGC
>CAYWSS010000025.1:0-18297 GCA_964460505.1 uncultured Caldilineaceae bacterium
CCGTCAAAATCGCGCTCGGGCCGGTTTCTTGACCGCGCCCGCTTAGGTGGCTCGGTCGGAGACCGGCCACAGCACCGGGTTTACTGAACCTGTACAATCAAGGCGTTTCAGACATTTATGTTGCGTATTGCGTAACAAGCCTTTACGAAATACGCAGTATGCAGTACCATATTAACCTGTGTGGACCATACAAAACCAAATCTATTTAAAAGAGGTAAATGACTATGACAAAAACCGTTGCAGTACTTGGTGGAACCGGAAACGAAGGGCCGGGGTTGGCCCGGCGATGGGCCAAATCGGGGCAATACAAAGTGATTATTGGCTCCCGGCAGGCGGAAAAAGGGCAGCGCGTGGCCAATGAACTCAATGAGCAACTGGGGGAAAACCTCATCGAAGGAATGGCCAACGAAGATGCGGCCCAGGCGGCTGACCTTTGCGTGTTGACTGTGCCCTACGCCGCCCATGCCCCAACGTTAAAAGGCATGAAAGAGATTTTGCAGGGCAAAATTCTGGTGGATGTGACTGTGCCGCTCAAGCCGCCCAAAGTAGCCAGAGTAAATGTGCCGGCAGGCGGCTCTGCCGGGCTGGAAGCCCAGGCAATTCTGGGCGAAGGGGTTCGCGTGGTTTCTGCCTTTCAAAATGTGGGCGCGGCGCACCTGGCCGAAGGCCGGGAACGCATTGATTGCGATGTGCTGGTCTGCGGCAATGACAAAGAGGCCAAAGCCGAAGCCATCGCCCTGGCCGAAGCCGCCGGAATGCGCGGTATCAACGCCGGGCCGCTGCAAAACGCCGGGGTGGTCGAAGGATTCACCTCCGTGCTGATTGGCATCAATATTCGCCACAAGGTAAAAGGGGCCGGCATCAAAATTACCGGAATTTAGCCTCGAAATGAAATGACCGACCCGATGCAACTTATCCCCCTTCCAAATATTCCCCTGGTTCAGCCCGGCGATAATATAACCGGGTTGATTTTTTCAGCCTGCCGCCAACAGGATTTGACTCTGGTCAGCTCTGACATCCTGGTTGTTGCCCAAAAAATTGTATCCAAGGCAGAAGGGTGTCTGGTAAACCTGAGCGAGGTCACTCCCTCGACAGAGGCGCTGGATTTGGCCAAATTCACCGGCAAACCGGGCGCACTGGTTGAGGTGATTTTGTGGGACACCGCCAAAATTATCCGGGCCAAACCCGGCCTGCTGATTGTGCAACACAAGCTGGGCTTTATCAGCGCCAACGCCGGTATCGACCACTCAAACGTTGACGGCGGGGAAAACTTTGTCTTGCGCCTGCCCTCAAACCCCGATGCCTCTGCCCGCGCAATCCGCCGGAATCTGGCGGGATTAACCGGGGTTGAACCGCCCCCGCCCGTCCTCATTATCGACAGCCACGGTCGCCCCTGGCGGCTGGGCACGGTGGGCGTAACCATTGGGCTTAGCGGATTGGCGCCGGTGCAAGACCTGCGCGGCCGGCCGGACCTGTTTGGCACCCCGCTGGAAACCACCGATGTCGGCTTTACCGACCAGATTGCCGCCGCCGCCAGTTTGCTTATGGGGCAAGGCGCGGAAGGATGCCCGGCGGTAATTGTGCGCGGATTGCCTTTTACCCCGGATGAGCAAGCTGCCGCTGCTGATGTGTTGCGCAGCAAAGAAATGGATCTGTTTCGATGACAACCGTAAATTACGATAATGTGGCGGCCACATACGACCAACGGGTAAAATCCAACCATTTGCCGGGCACAACTGCCGCGCTGAAAAAACTGGCTCAACAAATTAACGCCCGGCGCATTCTGGATTTGGGCTGCGGCACAGGGCGCTCGCTGCAAGGGCCGGCCGCGGACCCGAATCTGACCTGCTACGGCCTTGATTTTTCAGGGGGGATGCTGGGACAAGCCAAAAAGCTCAATGCCGATTACCGGCTGGTACGAGCCTCTGCCCCCTGGCCGCCGTTTCGCGACGCCGGCTTTGATATGATACTGTCGGTTTTGGCGCTGCACCATTTCCCGGACAAAAATCGAGCCATTACTGCGGCCTATCGGATGTTGCGCGCCGGCGGAGCCTTGGCTATTGTCAACACCGACCCGCATCAGGACAAGGAGTGGTTTGTTTACAAATATTTTGAGGGGACTTACCAAACTGACCTGCAACGCTTCCTCTCAATTCCCGAACAGGGATTGATGCTGCGGCAGGCCGGGTTTCAGCAGGTAAGCCATCAGATTGTAGAAGCTTTTCAGGAAAGCCCCGTGGGGGAAGCGATTCTGGACAATTACTGGCTCCGCAAAGATTCCGGTTCGCAACTGATTCTGTTGTCTGATGATGAATATGAGGCCGGGTTGGGCCAAATTCGGCAGGCCATTGATGCCGCCAATGCCCGCGGAGAAACCATCACCTTTTTCTCAAATACGCATTTACGAATGTGCTTTGGGTTCAAACCAGAATAAGAAACGGTGATTAAGGAATGAGAATTAATTAACTTACCCATTTCCTTGTACACCTGCACTGACCCGCAAGGGGTCCGGCCAAGTGTTGCGTATTGCGTACTGTATATAATTTTGCTCTTTACGGGGTACGCAATCCGTAATATGTGGCCGGCCCCAATTGGGTAAGTTATTTACGCACCATTCCTAAAGGATTTTCCGGCAGGAAAATAAAGTGCCGGTCACTTGTATTGAACATAAGTCTATTTTTTTGAGGTGGTCGATTATTCTGAGGCCCACTGACAAAGTACGCAACCGGCACTACCGGATTCGGCTCATTGCGGTTTTCACCGTGAGTATCGCTGGGGTGGCGGGCGGCCTGCCGGTGCTGTTAGGGACATTCTTTACAGTGAATCTGCTGTACACCCCCTGTTCCCAACCCCCAACGGGCCTGGAACTCCCGGCCCAGGCCGTGAAATTGCGGGCGACGGCGGGCGGCGCGTTTCGGGGCTATTTTGTGCCCGGCAGCAACGGGGCCACCATTATTATGCCGCCGGCTTTTACCGGCGGGACCATTCACCGTCTGCCGGAAACGGAGATGCTGCAGCGGCACGGTTTTGCGGTGTTTACCTTTGAGTCTCGCCGCTGCGCCGGGATGGGGCCGGTCAGCCTGGGCTATAGCGAGGTCAGCGAAGTGACCGATGCGCTGAATTATCTGCTCACTCGCGACGATGTTGACCCCGACAGAATCGGCATCTACGGCTTTTCATCCGCCGGGGCCACGGCGATTATGGCTGCTGCGCGGCAGCCGCAATTAAAGGCCGTGGTGGCCGAGGGGGGATACGCTGATTTTTCCAGATACGCGTTGGGCAGCAACACAAGCAGCAATCCGTTGACTGCCCCGTTTTTGGCCCTGTATCTGGGGGCGGTGCGCAGCAGCTACGCCCGGCTGATGGGCTTCAGCATTGAGCAGCTTAGCCCCATTTCAGAGATTGGGAAGATTAGCCCGCGCCCCATCCTGCTGGTCTACGGCAGCCGGGAGGTCAGCCTGCCGGGGGCAAAAGCGCAGGCTGCGGCAGCCGGCGACAACGCTGAACTATGGGTGGTTGAGGGGGCCGGGCACGGAAATTACTTGAATGTGGCCGGGGAGGAATATAAAACCCGAATTACAATATTTTTAAAAATGCGTTAATTGACTCTGCTGAAAAAAGACAAAAAAATTAAACCGCAAAGGGGCAAAGGACGCAGAGAAAACGAGGGGTAGGACCAATACCTTTCAAATAAAGCGGAGTGAGTACTGCGTAGCGTCAGATGCGAACGGCTGAAGCAAAACCCGCTCCGCATCTGAAGATACGCCGCTCCTCGCTTTCTCATTTGGTAGTCAGACAAATATTGCGTATTGCGTATTATTTTCTCGTTACGGAATACGCAGTACGCAATACTTTGGATAGAAAAACTATTTAATTTACGATTCTAAACCAAAAACGGGAGTAAAAAATGTCAGATTCTATTATTGCCACAAATCAAGTAAAGCGGCGATTGCAGGCCGATGAATTTGTCGCAGGCACCATGGTTTGTGAACTGCGCCAACCGTCGGTGATGCAACTGCTGGTTAATGCCGGGTTCGATTTTATGATTATTGACAATGAACACGGCCCCTTCAACATTGAGACCATTGCCGATTTGAGCCGCACCGCCAAATATGTGGGTTTGACGCCCCTTGTGCGCGTACCCAACCTGACCTATGCCTACGTGGCCCAATCGCTGGATGCCGGGGCGCAGGGCATTATGGTACCCCGCGTGTATAGCAAGGAACAGGCCGAACAGGCCGTGCAGATGATGAAATATCCGCCAGTGGGTATTCGGGGGAGCGCGCTGTCGCGGGGGTACACCAACTTTAAATCGGGGCCGGCGGTGGAAACCATGGCCAGGGTAAATGAGGAAACGTTGCTGATTATTCAGGTGGAAACGGCCGAGGCGGTGGAAAATATCGAAGAAATTGTGACGATCCCGGGGGTGGACGTCGCCCTGATTGGCCCGCACGACCTCTCTATTGCACTGGGTGTGCCGGGGCAACTGGATGCCCCGGAAATGCACCAGGCCCTTGAAACAACGATTGTGGCCTGCCAACAGCACGGGGTTTATCCGGCGCTGCACATTAATGATCTGGAGTTAGCTGCTTACTGGAAGGAGAAGGGGATGCGCATGCTCAGTTCGTTTTCCGAGGCAGGATTGATGGTGCGCGGCGGGTTAGAGGTGACATCGGCGCTCAAGAAATAATTGCGCCGATAACCAGTCCTGCTGAAAAGAGAACACTGTAAACCAGTTCTAACCGGGCCGTTCCCGCCAACGCTTTATTGAGGGGACGGCCTTTTACGTGCAGTATCATCTGAACCAGCGGCTTTAACATGGGCAGCGACAGCCACGACAGCATGACCCAGGTGGTGGATACGCCGGTCAGCCACATCAACAGAGAAATTGCGTACGATACGCCGGCCAGCAGCAAATATTCCGTTTGAGCGCCCTTTTCACCAAATCGAACAGCGAGGGTTTTTTTTCCGGCAGCCCGGTCGGTGTCAATGTCGCGCAAATTGTTGACTACCAGAATAGCGGTAGCCAGCAGCCCGACCGGAATGGAGGTTAATACGGCGGCGGCGCTCACGGTGCCGGCCTGCACGTAATAGGTGCCACACACCGCTACCAGCCCAAAGAAAATAAAGACAAACAGATCGCCCAGGCCGTTGTAACCCAGCGGAAAGGGGCCGCCCGTGTAGGCAATGGCCGAGGCAATGGACAGCAAACCAATAACCACAATGGGCCAGCCGCCCCCAAAAACCAGGTACAACCCCACCAGCGCCGCCAGGCTAAAGGTAATCCACATGCCGGCCATTACCTGCCCCGGCGAAAGCAGCCCGGCTTGCGTTACGCGCGTAGGCCCCAGCCGTTCGGTGGTGTCGGCCCCCTTTTTAAAATCGAAAACGTCATTGGCAAAATTGGCCCCAATTTGCAGCAGCAGCGCGCCCAGCAGGGCGGCCAGCGCCGGGCCAGGTTGAAAAACATGTTCGCTGATGGCCACGGCTGTGCCCATCACCACCGGCGCGGCGGCGGCGGGCAGCGTTTTTGGCCGGGCGGCAAGAATCCAGATTTGGGGTTTTGAGAGGGATTGTGTGGGGGTCATTTAGTTATTTGGTCCAGCTAATTCTTTCTTCGGCCCAGCCGCGGCTGGCAAAGGTGTCGTTACCGACAAAACCATCGGGCGAGCCTTGAATATCAAAAAGTTTCTGCTGGTCGAGGCCGGTGGGAGTCATGGCCCACACGGCCCATTTTCCGTTGCGGTTACTGATAAAGGCGAGAACCTTTCCGTCCGGCGACCAGGCAGGCAAGCCATCCTGCGTGGGGTTATCTGTCAGGCGTTGCAGGTTGCTGCCGTCAACGTTAGATATATAAAGCTCCCAGTTACCGTCGCGTTGAGACATAAACGCCACCCACTTGCCATCGGGGGAGATGGCCGGGGCGGTATCTTTGTCGTTGTTGGTGATGGCCCAGATATTTTCAAAGGAGGTTGAGCCTGCCCGCAAGCCCACGCCGGAACTGCCCCATGCCCTGAATAAAAGCTGGTTATTCT
Source organism: uncultured Caldilineaceae bacterium (assembly GCA_964460505.1). Taxonomy (GTDB): domain Bacteria; phylum Chloroflexota; class Anaerolineae; order 4572-78; family J111; genus J095. Next base: position 6,036 of record CAYWSS010000025.1, read on the forward strand.
GCCCGATGGTTGGGTACTCCCCTTCGCCAATAAATGTGTTTGCGCCGCGCGGCTCATTGCTGTTGGCCGAATACAACTCGGATTTTCGGCTGCCGCTGCGCCGTGACAGCAGCATAATCCGGCTGCCGTCGGCGCTCCAGGTTGGTAATTGGTCTTCGGCATAGGTGGAGACCAAAATTGGGTTGTTCCCCGCTGTGTCCGTGGTCATCAGCCCCCGGTTATCCAGACTCCAGGAGTGAAACGCAATGCGTAACCCGTCGGGGCTAAAATTGGGTTGGCTGGCACCTGGCCTGAAAAACTCCGTGCCCGAGCCATCAGCCTGCCCAAAGTAGAGATCGTAACCGGTGCCGTTAAAGACCGGATAGGCGATGGTGCCCGCCAGCGAACTTTTTGGGATACCTTTGGGTTGGGCCGGTTGCGGTTGCGGCAATGGCGTTGGAGTGAAGGTGGGGGTAGCTGTGGCCGGCAGCGACGTTGGCGTAGCGGTAGCTGCCGCAAACTCGTCTGCCGGGTTTTCAGATTGAAGCACCTGGGTTGGGGTTTTTGTGGGAACAGTGGTGGGTGTGGGTGTGGGCGTGCTGGTTTCTGTCATAAATTCTGTTTGGGCGCCGCCGGCAGCCACCGATTGTCCGGTAGGGGCAGCGGAAGAGAACGGCTGGCCCAGCAGCATCCAGGCAATAATAATTAAGATGAGCAAAACCAGGGCCAGCCCAAATGCGCCAACCACCAGCGGGGAGGTGGTGTTTTTATTTTTTTGCGCGGCAATGGCCGGAGAGGGGGTGGTTGCATATTCCGGTTCAGTTAATGCCCGGCGCATCTCCCTGGCCGATTGGTAGCGGTCAGTGGGGTATATTTCCAGTGCTTTCAGCAGCACCTGTTCTGTTTTCTTTGATATTCTGGGGTTAATTGACCACGGATTGGTGAAGCCTTCCGGCTTTAACAAGCGGCGATGCACTTCTAACGGGGCCACATTGGTTACCAGGTGATACAACGTAGCCCCCAGCGCATAAATATCGGAGCGGGCGTCGGTATGTTCTTCGCTGCCGGCAAACTGTTCCAGCGGGGCATAAGCCGGGGTACCGATACCGCGCAGTTCGACCTTTGTTTCCGGGTTGTCGGCATCAAATAATTTAACCAGGCCAAAATCCACCAATTTTACCCGGTTGTACAGGTCCACCCGCAGGTTGGCCGGTTTGATATCGCGGTGAATAATGGGCTGTGGTTTTTGATGGTGCAGATAATCCAGCGCGTCTAAAACCTGGTCTGCCCAGCCCAACACCTCTTTTTCAGGCAATGGCTGCTCGGTGCGCAGCAATTGGCTTTCCAGGTCTTCGCCCTCTACGTAATCCATTACCAGATATTCGCGGCCATTTTCAATGAAATAGTCGGATACTTTGGGCAGGTTGGGGTGGTCAAGCCGGGCCAATATGCTGGCTTCATCCATAAATTGTTCGCGGGATAATTCTTGCACGTTGGCCGGGGCGTTGGGGTCGGGTAAATTTTCTTTAATCGCGCAGCGACGGCCTTTTAAGCGGCTGTCGTTGGCCAAATAAACGGCCCCCATTGCGCCACAGCCTAACACACGTTGTAAATTGTATCGCTCACCCAACAAGGTGTTTTGGCCCAGCAAGTGACGCAATGGCGTGGAGCACTGGGCGCAGTAGGGGTTATCATCAGGATTATCAACGCTGCATTTGGGGCACATCTGAGACATGGGGTTGCACCTGTCGTTATTTTACGGAAAAAGTCTGCGTTATACTATACACCAAACTATCAAATTCCTCAACGCTTGCCGGTATTATTCTCTCCTAAAATTCCCAGAGCAATGCCGAAGATCAGCAGCGCAAAGCCCGCTAATTGTACCGGCTCAAACGTTTCGCCAAAAATAAAGAAGGCCAGAATGGCCGACCCAATCGGTTCGCCCAGCGCAACCAGGGCCACCAGCGTAGCCGACAGGTGGGCCAAGGCCCAGTTGAAGGAGGTGTGCCCCAACAGTTGCGGCCCCAACGCCATCAGGAACATCCACAGGTAGATTTCCCAATTGTAGCCAAACAGCGAATATCCACTGAACAACGTGGCAGATACAATGGCCACCATGGCCGCGGTGTACACCACCCACACGTAGGCGGTGTTCGAAAGCCGGCTGCGCAAATTGCGGCCCACCAACAGATACCCGGCAATGGTCACTGCGCCAATCAGCGCCAGAAAGTCGCCAAACAGGGCGGTGTCGGCTTTGCCTGTGGGGGCAATTAGATTTTCCGGGGTAAAGTGGATGCTGCCGCCGGCAAAGCTCAGGATTCCGCCATCACTGAAGGCAATGAGCGTGCTGCCGGAAAATCCGGCAATCAGCCCCAAAATTGTGTCGCGTGATAATTTTTCGCCAAAGATAAAACGCACCACCAGCGCCACCCACAGCGGGTTGGTGGCCACCAGCGCCACCGACGAGGCCACCGAGGTGTACGCCAGCGACGAAATCCAGGTGGCCAGATGCGCGGCCAGCAGCACCCCGGCGGCGATACCCCACCCCATATCGGTGCGCCGCAAACTGCGTAATTCATGCGATCTGGTGCGCCACGCAATTGGGGTAAGAATGGCCGTGGCAAAAATCAGCCGCCAACTGGTAATCACCAGCGAGGGCGCGCCCTGCCCGCCATCCTGAGCCAGCCGGGCAAAAATTGATGACGTGGCGGCAATTAACACGCCCACCAGCAGAATCAGGTAGGGAAAGAATCGATTCAATAGGGCCTCTGTAGGATGACGTAAAAAGCCAGGGAGTAAGGAGCAGGGAAAAAACCTGCTTCCTGCTCCTTACTCCCTCGTTTTAACAAAAAGAGGCGCAGAACTACTAATTCTGCACCTCTTTGGAATTACTCAGAATCTTTCTATTTGGCGGAAACGCCTTTTTCTTTCAGGGCGGCTTGAGCAGCGGCCAGGCGGGCAATCGGTACGCGGAAGGGGGAGCAGGAGACGTAGTTGTTGCCGGCGTAGTGGCAGAACTCGACCGAGGCCGGATCGCCACCGTGTTCGCCGCAGATACCCACTTCCAGGTCGGGGCGGGTTTTGCGGCCGTTGTCAATGGCCATTTTCATCAGTTGGCCCACACCTTCCTGATCGATGGTTTGGAAGGGGTTTTCGGGCAGTACGCCGCGTTCCACGTATTCCAGCAGGAAGCCGGCTTCGGCGTCGTCGCGGGAGTAACCAAAGGTCATCTGGGTCAGGTCGTTGGTGCCAAAGGAGAAGAATTCGGCCACTTCGGCAATTTCGGTAGCGGTCAGCGCGGCCCGCGGAATTTCAATCATGGTACCGAACTTGTAATCTACCTCAATGCCTTGATCTTCCATGACGGCTTTGGCCACTTCTTCGAGCTGCGGCTGAATGACGTGCAGTTCGTTGACGTGGCCGGTCAGCGGAATCATCACTTCGGGCTTAACCACTTTGCCTTCTTTGGCTACTTCGCATGCGGCCTGGAAGATGGCGCCAACCTGCATTTTTACCATACCGGGGAAGACCACGCTCAGGCGAACGCCGCGCATACCCATCATGGGGTTGCTTTCGTGCAGGCCTTCAATGGCTGCCAGCAGGGCTTCGTCTTCGGCCAGACCTTCGGTTTCGCCTTTAACACGTTTGGTGATGACACGTTCAAAGACTTCGTTGTGTTCCGGCATAAATTCGTGCAGCGGCGGGTCGATGAGGCGAATGATAACGGGCAGGCCATCCATAACGCGGAACAGGCCGGCAAAGTCTTCTTTTTGGAAGGGCAGCAGTTTATCAAGCGCTTCCTGGCGCACTTCTTCGCTATCGGCCAAAATCATCTTCTGCACAGTGGGCAGGCGTTCAGCTTCAAAGAACATGTGCTCGGTGCGGCACAGGCCAATGCCCTGAGCGCCATAGTTACGGGCGCGCCGGGCATCATCGGGATAGTCGGCGTTGGCCCACACTTGCAGCTTGCGGAATTCATCGGCCCAGGAGAGAAGGGTCAGCAGGTCTTTCTGATCTTCGAGCGCGGTATCGACGGTAGGGATTTTACCGACAAATGCTTCACCGCTGGTGCCGTCGATGGAGACCCACTCTCCTTCTTTTACAACAACACCGTCGATGGAGAGTTGGCGCTGCTCGTAGCTGAGGGTAATGTCGCTGGCGCCCACCACACAGGGAACCCCAAACTGACGCGCTACAACGGCGGCGTGGCTGGTGGCCCCGCCTTCGGTAGTGAGAATGCCTTTGGCGGCCAGCATGCCATGCACGTCATCCGGGCGGGTAAACTGGCGAACCATAATTACGTCTTTGCCCTCTTCTTTGGCCCATTTTTCGGCCAGGTCGGCGTCCATAGCCACCACACCCACGGCGGCGCCGGGGGAGGCGTTTACGGCTTTGGCCAGGCGTTTGCCTTCGGCGGCAGCGGTTTTTTTGGCTTCAAAATCAAATTGCGGGTGAAGCAGGGTGTCTACCTGGTCCGGGGTTACGCGCAGAACGGCTTGCTCTTTGGTGATAAGCCCTTCGTTGACCATATCGATTGCAATCTTGATGGCGGCTTTGGCCGTGCGTTTGCCGTCGCGGGTTTGCAGCATCCAGAGCTTACCTTGTTCAATGGTAAATTCCAGGTCTTGCATTTCACGGTAATGGTCTTCCAGTTTGGCGCAGATGTCAACAAATTCTTTGTAGACTGCGGGCATTTCATCGTCTAATTTGGCAATGGGGTCGGTGTTGCGGATACCGGCCACCACATCTTCGCCCTGGGCGTTAATCAGGTAATCGCCGTAGAGCACGTTCTCGCCGGTGGCGGGGTCGCGGGTAAAGGCTACGCCGGTACCGGAGGAGTTGCCCATATTACCAAAGACCATGGTGACAATGTTGACGGCCGTGCCCAGGTCGTGAGCAATACCGGCGGCGTTGCGGTAGTCTACCGCGCGTTTACCGTTCCAGCTTTTGAAGACGGCTTCGGTGGAAAGTTTTACCTGCTCAACAGGGTCTTGCGGGAAATCAATGCCGGTTTCGGCTTTGAAGATTTTCTTGAATTCATCCGTAACTTCCATCCACTGTTCGGCGTTTAGTTCTGCGTCGGTTTTTACGCCGGCTTTTTCGCGGGCTTCGGCCAGTACTTCTTCAAACGGTTCGTCATCAACGTCCATCACAACGCTGCCAAACATTTGCACCAGGCGGCGGTAGCTGTCGTACACAAAGCGAGCGTCACCGGTAAGTTCTACCATTCCGGCAACCACTTTATCGTTAAGGCCAATGTTAAGAACGGTGTCCATCATACCGGGCATTGAGAATTTGGCACCGGAGCGGCAGGAGACCAGCAGCGGGTTTTTGGGGTCGCCAAATTTTTTGCCGGTTTCTTCTTCGGCCGCTTTCATGGCTTCTAATTCTTGCTCCCAGCAGCCTTCAGGGAACTGCTGGCCGGCTTCCAGATAGGCGTTGCAGGCTTCGGTGGTTACGGTAAATCCGGGGGGCACAGGCAACCCAACACGAGTCATGTCGGCCAGATTGGCGCCCTTACCGCCCAACAAAGCGCGGGCCAGCTCCCAATCGCCGCCGACGTGTTCTTCGGCTTGTTCTACTTCTTTAAATAAATATACCCATTTGGTACTCATAAAATGTTCCTCCAGAAACTTAACAGAAATGTATGGATTGATTGGGGTTAGACATAGAAAAACCTCCACCACATTACATTGTGAGGAGGCTGGATCATCATCGACCCTTATTTTCCAATTCATCTAATGATGAAAGGGCAAAAAAATACCACTGCGCATTATACGCTTTTGTGAAGTTTTGAGCAAGGTTAGGGGCGTGTATTCAATTTTTTTTGTGAGGCATGAAACGTGAGGCGTGAGAATTTCTGACGTAAATCCGTCACACATCACGAAACACGTATCACGCCAACGTAGAGATTTGGGAGAATTTCACTTGTCCAGACCCACAGGTGCCGGGAAATTCTGAAACTCCCTGATATGGGCAAATGAGCAAGTTATTTAATAGACATTATACCGATTAAATATCTGGCGGCTTCAATGTATGTCATTCTGAGCGATAACGAAGAATCCCTGTCAAGTTACTCTAAAAATAGCCGTCTTTGGCCCAGCTATACTTCCGATTAGCGAAGATTTCAGAGATTCTTCATTCCGCTGCGCTCTATTCAGAATGACATAAAACTAATCGGTATAATGTTTAATAGACTATCTTAATAGCGTATACCCCCTGCATTTGACAAATTTTTTGACAGGATTTACAGAATTAACAGGATAAAAAATCTACATAATCTTGTAAATCCCGTTAATTCTGTCAAATTCTTTGAATTTTACCGTGTCAAGTTGGAGGGGTATACGCCACTAAGTTCTAAGTCAACTTTGTTTTGACGGGTAGTTAAGCCCCTTGTGGGCGTTGTTACAGCAGTAAAAAGGGCACAAGGCCAAGGCTACACCCGTCAATTAGAACTTGACTTAGAACTAAAATAGACTACGTTATTTCCACTAATGTCTAATTACAATTCTTTAACATCTGGGGGTGTCGCGGTTAACTGCGCCGGAAAATTAGAGTTGACGGAATGCAACGCGGCGAGTAAAGTATTGTCCCATTGGAGAATGAAAATGATTAAACCTGGTAATCCGGCTCCTGATGTTGCGCTCACAACGCTTGAGGGACGCTCTGTCCCCCTCTCTTTATATTGGCGGGCCGGCCCTGTTTTGCTGATATTTTTGCGCCATTTAAGTTGACTGCCGTGCCGCAGGCATGCAGCGCAGGTGCGCTCCCGGTACAATGAAATTCAGTCAATGGATGCGGAAGTAATCATCATCTCTTTTGGAACCGATGTGTGGGTGAAGGAGTGGCTGAAGCAGGTACAGGTTCCGTTTCCCTTGTTGCTCGATCCTGAACGGAGGGCCTATCGCGCTTACGGGTTAGAACGGTCGATGGTGCGGGCGTGGGGGCTGAAGAACGGCTGGCATTATTTAAAGGCGGTTTTGGGTGGGCAGCGGCTATATCGCTTGCGGGGCGACGATACCGCTCAAATGGGCGGAGATTTTATTGTCGACTCCGGCGGGATTCTGCGCTTTACTCACCCCAGCCACGATCCCACCGACCGCCCCTCGGCGGGGGAGCTGTTGCAGGCTCTGAAACGGCGGGGGATCTAAAATTTGGTCTTTGAACCTGGGGCTAGCCGATTGGCTGAAGAATTTTCTGAGGGGGTACAATTCTTGACCCAATTTACCATAAAATCCAGCACCTCCTGCTTTTCCGGCTCGTTGTGGGCTTCGTGATAGAGGCCATGCCACACATGGAAAGTGCAGTTACCGGGCGCGGCCCGGGCAAATTGGCGGCTGGCCGGGGCGCTGGTTATGCGGTCGGCGCTGCCGTGGGTCAGTAACAGCGGCAGGGGAAAATCTGAAGCGTTTTCTATGGCCCATTGCCCGGCCTGGTATGCGTCGGCAAATAAGCGCAGCGATACTTTGTTGTGGGTGAGCGGATCGGTTTGGTAAGCCCGAACCGTGGCCGGGTCACGCGAGACGGCATTGATATCCAATCCACTGGAGAGGGTCAGCGAAGGCCACACATGGCTGCCCCACTGCGCCAGCTTAACCTGCAAGGTTGGCGGTTTTGTGGCCAATTTTAGCCAGGGAGAGGTGGCAATTACCCCGGCCAGCTCGGGGTGGCGGCGCAAAACGTAATTAAGAACCAGGTTGCCGCCCATGCTGTGGCCGTATAAAAACCGGGGCAGGTGCGGGTAGCGCTGCGCTGCTTCGGCCAGCAGGCGGGTAATGTCGTCGAGCAGCGCAGTGTAGGAGGGGGTGTGGCCCCGTTTACCCTGCGATTTGCCGTGGCCGCGATGATCAAAGGTGAGGAACGGGTACCCCGCCCGGCAAAACGCAGCCGCAACGTGGCCGTAACGACTGCTGTGTTCTCCTATGCCGTGGATAAAACAGACGATTGCCTGTGGGGCGGTATCCGGCTGCCAGCCTTGGGCATAGATTTGCAGACTGTCGGCGGTGCGCCAGCCAAATTCAAAGTGGTGCGCCGTGCCGGTCACGCAGAAACCAGCTCTGCAATGCGGGGCAATATATCGGCTACATCACCGTGGATAACGATGTCTGCTTTTGAATCAAGGTAGGTGGGGCGAGAATTGACAATAATTAATTTTGCGCCGTTGTCAATTGCTGCCGGCGGCAAATCCGATGCGGGCGCAACCTCCAGCGATGAGCCGGCCACCAGCAGCAAATCTGCGTCTTCCAGAGCAACTTGAGCGGCTACAAATTCTTGCATGGGCAACTGTTCGCCAAACAAAATAACGTTTGGCTTGAGTACCGCCCCGCAATTGTTACATTTTGGAATCTGCCGGTCTTTAACAAATTTCTCCAAAACGCCGGCGCCGCTTTGCACCTGATAACATTGAATGCAGGTTAATTTCCGCAGGTGACCGTGAAGCTCGTACACCGTTTTGGAGCCGGCCTTACCGTGCAAATCGTCGATGTTTTGGGTGATGATGCCCTTAAGTTTGCCTTTGCTTTCCAGCGTAACCAGGGCGCTGTGGGCGGGGTTTGGTTCGGCGGTTATCAGTAGTTTGCTTAGCGGATGGATCCAGTCATAAAAATTTTGGGGGTTCTGTCTAAAAGCGTGGATAGAGGCCACGGTCAGGGGGTCAACCTGTTTCCACACGCCCGAATCCGGACTTCTGAAATCAGGGATACCGGAGGGGGTGCTAATTCCCGCGCCGGTCATAGCCATGCAATGGTTGGCGTCCCGGATGAGTTGTGCCGCTTCCTGAATTTGTTGGTTAAGTTCCATTATGCTTAAAAAACCTCAATTTATGTTGGCAGTGGCAAGGTGAAACAGAAGGTGCTACCCTGCTGTTCTACGCTTTCGGCCCAAATGCGGCCCCCGTGTCCTTCTACAATTTGTTTGGCAATGTGCAATCCCAATCCCGTACCCATGGCAGAGCGCTGGTTTTTGTTGTGAACCTGATAATATCTGGAGAAAATGGTTTCCAGCGCATCTTCAGGGATGCCGATGCCGTTATCTTTAATTTGAATCAATACTTCGGTGTCGTCCAGAAACGCGGCAATAGATACTGATTCGTTGGGGGGAGAGAATTTTATGGCGTTTCCTATTAAATTGGTCAACACCTGTTCCAGACGTTGACTATCGCCCACAATGGTAGGTACCGGAACTGACAGGTCCGGATTAATGGTTACATTTTGCTGATGCGCATAGCCCTGTAATTTTAAAATAGTCTGGTTGATCACATCTATCAGCGAAACAGGCTTGTGATCCAACACTAATTTACCTTCTTCCATTTTTGAGATGTCCAGTAAATTATTGACCATTTCGCTCAGTTGCATGGCCTGACGCTGAATAGTGTTGAGGAATTCCTTTTGCGTTTCCCTGTCTATTGGCGGCTCTTCGAGCATAAGCTGCGCAAATCCCTGGATGGAAAATAAAGGCGTGCGTAATTCATGCGAGATGGTGGAGAAGAAATCATCTTTAAGCTGCTCCATCTCTTTTTCTTTGGTAATATCGTGAACCACCCGCACTTCGCCTACAGGATGGCGCCGGTCGTCGGTGAGGCTGGTGGTGAAGATTTGCAATGTTCTGGGGTGCGGCGCTTCTATAGTAATTTCCTGAGCTAAAACGCCGGTGCGCATAGGCTGTTGAGCGATTGATGTGGTAATTTTGGCCAGATTAGGATGCATGTCCGGCGAATGGACACTTTGTCCCACAATTTGACCGCGATGCATATCCAACATTCTGGCCAAAGTTGAGTTACAGGTAATAATTACGCCGTTTTTGTCGATAAGCAGCAAGCCGTCGGCCATATGTTGAATGACAGCCTGCATCTGTTTTTGCTCGGCAGAAACTTTGGTAAATAACCGCGCATTTTCAATGCTGATGCCTACCTGGGTGGCTGCAATAGTCAGCAGCCTTTCCTGAATGGGGCCAAACGCATTGGGATGGCTGTCGTCAACATTAATGGTTCCGATGATTTTTCCGTGGGCTATTAATGGAACCACCATCAGCGATTTTACTTCTTCATCAAATACAATGTAGCCGGGGTCTTTGGTAGTATCCGACACATATATGGTCCGGCCTTCTACGGCGGCCTGCCCGGCCGCCCCTTCTCCCAGCCTGAGTTTGGCGGTTTCCTGCCATTGTGGTTTTAGTCCATTGGCCGCTTTAATTTCAAGTTGCCGTTCAGTTTCGTCCAGTAAAAAGATGCAACATGCTCTACAGCCGGTCACTTCTCGCAACGAGGAAACAATAGTGTTGAGCACCTCATCCAGATCAAGGCTGGTGGCAATCTGCTGAGACATGGTGTAAAGCATGCTCACCTCGCTCAGCCGGTTGACCGTTTCGTCAAACAGCCGGGCCTGTTCCATAGCCATTGCAGTTTGGGTAGCCAGGATTCTGCACAGTTGAATATCTTCCGAAGAAAAAGACCGGTTTGGATTTTTATCGTAAATTTCAATCAGGCCGGTAACTTTTGATTTCACTTCGAACGGGATAGCCAGCACAACGTTCCAGCGAGAAGCAGTGTGACTTTTGCGCTGAGAGGGCTGCCGCCAGATTAAATTTGTGGTGGTGGTTTTCTTGTTGACTTTTGCCCGGCTAATGGCCGGACGGGCTACCGTAAGCGTTTGTTTTGCAATAGGGTCTTTGGCAATGGGGGTGGCCACTTTCAGCGGCCGCCATGTATTGGATGGGTTGCCGGGGTGACGTACCACGTACTCTGCCAGAGCGGTAATGGTGCCGCTTTTTTCATCTATCTGACAAATCACGCAGGCTCCGGCTTCCATGACAAAGGTAATCTTTTTACTCATTCGCCGGAGTACCGTATCCATGTTCGAGTGGGTACCCATAGTGATGATGGTATCGTAAATCAGGGTATGTTCCCGGGTGTACCGTTCCTGTGTTTTCTTGAGCCGGATATTTTCCAGAACAATGGCCAGATGGTTGGCCAGGCCCTGCAAGATTGTAAAATCGTCTTTGGAAAATGCGTTGAGCCGATCACTCTCAACATCTATGATTCCAACCAGATTTTTATTAAGCAGTAAAGGGGTGGCCAATTGAGATTTTATGTTTGGCAGCGAAGCGTGAGCCACGTAGTAACCGTCTTTAGAAACATCATTAACCATCGCCCCCTGGCCCGTAGATGCTACTCGCCCCACAATGCCCGCTTCAACATCTATGCTGATCAAGTCCCGGGCTTGAGGTTGCCTGGATTTCCATATTGCATGCTGCAGGGTAATTTCCTGATTATCCGGGGATAACAGAAAGAGGTGAACGTACTCATAGCCAAAATTTTGCTGGATTAGTTTTACAACACCATCCAGCATGTCTTCCTGCGTTAGATTGGCCTTTATTTTTTTGTCGATGTCGGCAATGGTTTGCAGGTAGAGCGCCTGCCGGGAAAGCCGGCCTGTGTTGGGTTGAACCCGTTTATCATGGGTAATTTGGGCCGCAGCTTTGAGGATGCGATGTTGAATTTCAACAATATTTTGCCAATCAGCCGGAGCTAGCTGATGGGTTTCAGTTTTTGCCGCCTCAAATGTAATGTGCAGCAAATCGGTCAGAATAACCCAATCTCCCGGAGGGGTAATTGCGCTCTTGGGCAGCTTCAATAATTGTGACAAACGTTTTGGAAGCTTATCCGGGGTTGCCGCCGCTGCGTGCAATAACGATAGCCAATCGCTAAAATTGGGGGCAGGCTGATTGGCCGGAAGTGCCAGTAAATGATCGGCCCACTGAGTTTTTAAAGTTGAAATTATCTTGGGGACCCAACTTTCAAGTGATACGTTGAGGGTCTCTGTGTTTTTATTTGTTAATCCGTTGATAGACATAAATGATCGACGAGCAAAGGGTGATGCTAAAAAGACGATTTAATAGATGATGAAAGATTCAATCAAGGCTCAATAATCTTGTCAAATTGTACCATAGATGGCGTATGATACAAAGCGCGATGTTTTTATATTCATTAACATGCTACCGTTGCAAAACTGAATACCGGCCGGCTTGCTCAGTACGCCACCGCCGGTTTGCTGCGCTTTGGACGAACTCCCCTACCTTATGCTATAATTCCTCCTTGAATTAAATAGATTTGTTCCCTAATAAGGTTATCTCATTTGCAGGACACAGACAAGCGCGGATGAACGCGAAAAAAAAGATTTTAAATATCCGCGCTTGTCCGTTCTCGTCTGCGTCCTTAATAAATGTGTATAAATATACTGAGATTAGCTTGAAACCGGAACTTTTAAGAAAAATGAGGGATCATGCC
>CAYWSS010000026.1:0-18175 GCA_964460505.1 uncultured Caldilineaceae bacterium
TCCTATTGCCGCCAAACGGCTGGAAAAAGCGATTCGGATGGCAGAACGGCGCGGCTTGTTAGGTGGCCGTGTCATGGAAAGCGGCTTCAGCTTCCGCATTGATATTCGGATTGGGGCCGGCGCATTTGTCTGCGGCGAAGAAACCGCCCTGATGGCATCGATTATGGGCAAACGTGGCCAGCCTGTGCCACGCCCGCCCTACCCGGCTCAGAGCGGCTTGTGGGACAGCCCCACCCTGCTCAACAACGTGGAAACTTTTGGCACCATTGCTCCTATTATTAATAATGGCGCAGAATGGTATGCCGGCATGGGCACCAAAAAGAGCAAAGGCACCAAAATCTTTGCGCTGGCCGGCCAGGTAGAAAACACCGGCCTCATCGAGGTGCCCATGGGCATTAGCCTGCGGGAAATTGTATTTGACATTGGCGGCGGCATCCCGGACGGGCGAGAATTTAAAGCCGCCCAAACCGGTGGCCCCAGCGGCGGCTGTATTCCGGCTGCCCACCTGGATACCCCGGTAGATTATGAAAGCCTGCGGCAACTCGGCTCGATTATGGGTTCCGGGGGTCTGGTTGTGATGGATGATACCACCAGCATGCCCGACGTTGCCAAGTTCTTTATGGAATTCTGTATGGATGAAAGTTGCGGCAAATGCGTTCCGTGCCGGGTTGGCACCGTTCAACTGCACCGCATTTTAGAGCGCGTTACCGACGGTCTTGCCACCCAAGCCGATATGGAAATAATGAAAGATATCTGCGTAATGATGAGAGAAACCAGCCTGTGTGGATTGGGACAATCCGCCCCCAACCCCCTCCTCAGCACCATGCACTTCTTCCCGGAAGAATACGAAGCGCTGGTCAAAGATAAGATGGATTTTACCAACGGTAGATTTGGCTTACCCCGCAAAACCACCAGAGAGGTGTCCTGATGTCTGTTGTTACCCTAACCATTAATGACGAACTGGTCAGTGCCCGCAGCGGCCAGACCTTGTTGGAAGTCATCAGAGAGCAGGGTGTGTTTATTCCCACCCTGTGCCATATGGATGGCTTAAGTGAACGCGGCGGCTGTCGATTGTGCCTGGTAGAAGTCCAGGGTTCGCGCGGTTTAATGGCCGCCTGTATAGCCAAAGTTACCGAAGGCATGGTGGTAACTACCCACAGCGAACGATTAAACAACTATCGGCGTATAATCCTGGAGTTGATGTTTAGCGAACGCAACCACATCTGCGCCGTCTGCGTAATGAACGGCCACTGCGAATTGCAAGCCGTAGCCGCCTACGAAGGCATGGACCACGTTCGCTTTGATTATCTCTGCCCCGATTTACCGGTGGATGCCAGCCACAACCGTTTTGGGCTGGACCACAACCGCTGCATTCTGTGCACCCGCTGCGTGCGGGTTTGCGACGAGGTAGAAGGCGCCCACACCAAAGACGTGCTGGGACGCGGCATTAATTGCCTGATTGTTAACGACCTGAACCAACCGTGGGGAAGCAGCATGAGCTGCACCAGTTGCGGCAAATGCGTGCAGGTGTGCCCCACCGGCGCCTTGTTCAACAAGGGCGTGTCGGTGGCAGAAATGGAAAAACGCAAAGATTTTCTGGGCTGGATTACAGCCGGCCGGGAGAAAAATCAGTGGGACCACAGCGAACACCCGGCCCCTTATTCCATCAAAGATTAGGGCACCTCAGGATTTCAGGGGGTTGGCAACGTATTGCGTGTTGCGTATTTTTCCTGATACGCAACACGCAATACGGATAATTTGACCCCATCAATTCCCAGAGCGCCAAGATTAGTATCGCTTACCAACAAAACATTATCCAAGGAACAAAATTATGATCAAAGAAAGACAGCAAAAAATACGACTAGCCACCGCCTGGCTGGGAGGATGCTCCGGCTGCCACATGAGTTTTTTGGACCTGGACGAAAAATTAATCGCCCTGGCCGAACTGGTGGAGCTGGTTTACAGCCCCATTGCTGATGTTAAAGATTTTCCCAAAAACGTTGATGTTACCCTGGTTGAAGGAGCAGTTGCCAACGTCGACCACCTTGAATTAGCCCAACAAATTCGCAAAAACAGCAAACTGGTCGTCAGCTTTGGTGATTGCGCGGTAACCGGCAATGTCACCAGCCTGCGAAATCGTTTGTCGGTAGATGACCTGCTCAATGAAGTATACAAAGCCGGCCCCGGCGCTGTGCCGCCGGGGCTTGACGACGACAAAATCATCCCGGCCCTGATAGACCGGGTTGTGCCGCTGCACCAGGTAATTCCGGTAGATGCCTACATTCTCGGCTGCCCGCCCGATCCCGAAAGAATCTGGATTGCGGTCAGCGCCTTGCTAAACGGCCAACCGGTCAGGCTCAACGAAGAAATGCGGTATTTTGGGTAAGGAGAAAAAACAATGGCTCGAACCGTAACTATAGATCCCGTCACACGAATAGAAGGGCACGCAAAAATCACCGTCCACCTGAATGACAACGGCAACGTGGCCGATGCCCGCTTCCACGTCACCGAATTCCGCGGCTTTGAAAAGTTCTGCGTGGGCCGCAGTTTTTGGGAAATGCCCGGCATTACCGCCCGCATTTGCGGCATTTGCCCCGTTAGCCATCTGATGGCTTCCTCCAAAACCGGCGATGCTATTTTGGGTGTGCGTATCCCGCCCACCGCAGATATATTGCGCCGTTTGATGAACTGGGGCCAGATTGTGCAAAGCCACGCCCTCAGCTTTTTCCACCTCAGCGCCCCGGACCTGCTGCTGGGCATGGAAAGCGAGCCTGTTACCCGCAATATTATGGGGCTTATCCAGAAACATCCCCAAACTGCCCGCAACGGTATTCGCTTGCGCCAGTTTGGACAGGAAGTTATCCGCATTCTGGGTGGCCAAAGCGTTCACCCGGCCTGGACCGTGCCCGGCGGCGTCCGCGAAGCCCTGACCGCCGATAACCGCGACCAGATAAAACGCATGCTGCCCGAAGCCTTTGACATTACCGAACTTGCCCTTGATATGCTAAAGGACGCCTTTGACGCCAAGGCCAAAGAAATTGAAACCTACGGCAATTTCCCCAGCCTGTATGTTGGGTTGGTAACCCCCGAGGGCGGCCTGGAACATTACGATGGCGTGCTGCGCATTATGGACAGCGATGGCCGCATTCTGGAAGACATTGCCCCGGAACGCTATCGTGAGGTATTTGACGAAGCGGTTGAACCGTGGAGCTACCTCAAGTTTCCGTACTACAAGGCTCATGGACAGGATAATTACAGCAATGGAATGTACCGTGTAGGCCCGCTGGCCCGGGTAAACGCGTGCGATTTTGCCGGCACGCCGCTGGCCGACCGCGAGTTGCGCCAGTTCCGCCGGTTGGGCGAACGGGGCAAACCTGTAACCGGCAGCTTCCACTATCACTACGCCCGTTTGATAGAAATACTCTTTGCTCTGGAAAAAATTGAAGAAGTTCTGGAAGACCCCGATATTACCTCGACCCACATCCGCAGCCAGGCCAGCGTAAACCAACTGGCAGGTGTAGGCGTCAGCGAAGCCCCGCGCGGCACGCTTTTCCACGAATATCGCGTAAACGAAGACGGTATCTTGCAAGATGTAAACCTGATTGTGGCAACCGGTCAAAATAACCTGGCCATGAACAAAACGGTGCAGCAAATTGCTCAATCGTACATTAACGGCAGCAAACTGAGCGAAGGCATTCTCAACCGCATTGAACACGGTATTCGGGTGTACGACCCCTGCCTCAGTTGTTCTACCCATGCCGTGGGCCAAATGCCGCTGCACGTTCAGCTTTTTGCTCCGGACGGCGAACTGATTGACCAGAAAATCAGAGATTAGGTATCTACCCGTAAATAGGAGTGCAGACTTCAGTCTGCGATCTTTGGCAGACTAACGTCCGCACTCCGGTAATTTACGGATAGAGTCTAAGTTTTGCTTTCCTTAGGAGGAGTTTTATTGCAGTGGATAGGGGAGGTTGCTCTCCTATCCACTCAAAAACAGGGTTATCTAATTGTGATTTTAGTAATTGGCTACGGAAACAGTTTGCGGCAAGATGATGGTGCAGGATTAATTCTGGCCGAACTCATAGAGCAAGCCTGCCACGCCCGGCACCTTCCTGTAAAACGCATCTGCGTACACCAACTCATGCCCGAACTGGCTCTGGAACTGGCCCACAACAAGGTCTCGGCCGTCATTTTTGCCGATACCAGAGTTGCATCTACGACGGCAACAGAAAAACCCTTGCCCCCCGTGCAGATTTCACCGCTGGCTGTTGATAGCAATTCGCCCAGTGTGGGGCACCACCTAACCCCGGCCACGCTGTTGATTTACGCAAACATGTTGTACCACCAACAGCCGCCGGCCTGGATTGCTACAGTGCCGGGTTTCAAATTTGATCACGGTGAGCATTTTAGCCCTTCAACAAAATACACACTAGACTCTGCAAAACCAATTATAACCAACTGGCTAACAGATAACTTACGCTAACACTTCTCTTCCTGCCATCTCTATTGGGGCAAGGCTTTTTGCCGTGGCAGAAGAGTCTTGCAGTCCTATTGCGGAAGGTTTTTGCAGGTTTAATTTGTGAAAATAATCACAGCCAGTGATTAATGTCACCCAAAAAAAGTGACACTTGACACTATTTTAGATAATCGTATTATGATACTATTGTGTCACCCAGTGTGGTGTAACAGGAATGGCAAGTGTATAACAGGAGTGTCAAAGGAGATAGATATCGTTATGAGTTCAGAATCATTTTACAGAATCGTCGATCGCAAATCGAGAACGCACCGCCTGCCGGTTGAATACGAAAAACGTCCAGTTGACGAACGCATCACCGACTTTGACGAGGTAATTTGCGGCTTTGACATTGAATCGGCCAGGGATGAAGCCCAACGGTGTATTCAATGCCCGGAGCCTCAGGCTTGTATGTTAAATTGTCCGGCAGGTAATGATGTTCCCGAAGCATTGTGGTTAATTAGTGAAGGGAATTTTATTGGGGCGGCCAAAGTCTTTGCGAAGACCAGCCCTTTGCCCGAAGTTTGTGGCCGGGTGTGTCCCAACCTGTGCCAGCGGGGGTGTGTACTGGGCCGATATTACGGCTCTACCTCTATCGGCAAGCTGGAAGCCTTTGTATCTAATATTGCCCGCGAAGCAGGAGCATTGGACATAAAGGTACCGGAAGAAAAAACGGGGAAACGGGTAGCCATTGTGGGTTCCGGGCCGGCCGGCATCACTGTGGCCGAAGACCTGGTAAAACAAGGGCACCAAATTACCGTATTTGAAGCGTGGCCCGTACCGGGCGGCGTTTTGATTTACGGTATTCCCAACTTTAAGCTGGAAAAACATGTGGTGCTCAACAAAATTCACGACCTTGAAAAAGCAGGCGTTAAGTTTATCACCAATACCCGTATTGGCGAACATATCTCTATTGATGAGCTGCTTGAAAAATACGATGCCGTTTTTCTGGGAACCGGAGCCGGTGTAGAAGCTTCTATGGGTATTTCCGGCGAAGATTTAAAGGGGGTCTACAAATCCACCGATTATTTAATTAGAGCCAACGTTCCCCCGGAAATGTTACCGCCGGATAAATGCCAACCCCCAACTATTGGCAACCGTGTGGCTGTCATTGGAGGGGGTGACACCGCCGTAGACTGCGCCCGTTCATCCATTCGTTTGGGGGCAGAAGAGGTGACAATTGTCTACCGGCGTACGGAAGCAGAAATGCCCGGAAACAAAATTGAACGGGCCATTTGCCTGGAAGAGGGCGTTGAAATCAACTACCTGCAAGCGCCGGTAGAGTACATTGGTGATGAAAATGGCCAGGTTAAGGGCATGAAAAATATCAAAATGGAGTTGGGTGCACCTGACTCATCGGGCCGCCGCCGCCCGGTAAAAATTGAGGGGTCAGAATTTATTCAAGCGATTGATACCGTAATTCTGGCCGTTGGCTACTGGCCGGACCCATTTCTGGGGAAAAAGACTGAAGAGTTAGCGACCCACAAATGGGGATTAATTCTAACTGATGAAGAAATAGGCGCAACCTCCCGAAAAGGCGTGTTTGCCGCCGGAGATAATGTTCACGGGCCGGATTTGGTCATTACAGCCATTGCTACCGCCCACACTGCGGCGGATAGTATTCACGGCTACCTCAATGGAACTAATATTCCCCAACCGAAGGTCAAGGAGAAACGACGGTAGAAAGCTATCTGGATTTACGAAGAAATGTACGGTGTCGTCAGGTCCGCTGAATCTCAGAACTCCATATTTGTAGCAATTTGCAGGTTGGGTTGAGTCAAAATCGGCCCGAATTTAGAGCCACTGTTGGGTTTTACTTACCAAAATATCGTCAGACCTGGCGACAAAACCCAACCTGTCATAATCCAATTGCGCAGGTTAAAAATACGAACGGGGCACCTAAACGGCGCCCTGTTTTTTTGTCTGCGTTCTAATTGTCGGAAGGCCCCCGCTTGAGTGTTGTTGGCCTAAAGAACCGCGGATTGTTGGAAAAATACGGATAAAATCTCTAAAAATCCGGAAAAAATGACATGTATCGTAAAGTAAGATGACATCTGTCACTTATATTCGTTGGCTTAAAGGTGTAATATGGTAATGGAAGAATTTTGAACCCAAACAGGAGCCAGATTAACCAACAAAAATTACCACGTATTTCAAGGTATTAATTCTCATCAACTAAATATTCGGGGTTCGTGAGATTGACGCAAGGGCGATGATGCCCTGACACAGGTTTGACCGGCCATCAAACCAAAAGGATATGGAGGTATTGTGATGACGTCTAAATTAGAACTAAAAGCACTCACCCTGCTCCGGTCTGCTGAACTGACCAAAAACATGGAATCCAGCCACTTAAAAAAATTGGCTGCCATGGCTAAAGAGGTAGAGTTTGAAGCCAACAAAATAATCTACCGCAGAGGCGATACCGGCCAGGGTGTCTACCTGATTGAGGAGGGAGAGGTAGGCATTGAAATGGATGTTCCGGGTCATGGTTTGGTCGTGATGAACAAACTGGGTTCCGGCATGTTTTTTGGATGGTCATCACTGTTTCCATCGTGGCAGAAGATGGCCTGGACCCGGGCCATTTTAGATACCAGGGTGCTAATGTTTGATGCCGAACGGGTTCGGGAGGCTTGCCGGGCAGACCATGAATTGGAATATGCGGTCATCCGGCGCGCATCAAAATCTACGGCCGAACGCATTAAAGCAAACCGGCAACAACTTATAGACCTGACCACTCTGCAAAACCTGTAACCACTGCCACCTCGCCAATTCACTCCATCTTTCAGGTTCAAATTCTTAAATCTCACGCCCTGCCCCCAAAGCAGCATTATTTTCTATAATTCATTTAGTCTACATTTGAGGAAGCCATACGGCTTTCACTAATAATCTATTGTTTTTTGAGGAGGCACACTATGACCAGAGACCAAGTAACGATTGACGGCAACGAAGCAGCGGCTTACGTTGCCCATAAAATTAATGAGGTAATTGCTATTTACCCCATTACCCCCTCTTCGCCCATGGGCGAACACGCCGACGCGTGGAGTACCCAAGGCAGTGCAAACATTTGGGGAACCGCGCCTATGGTAGTGGAAATGCAGGCAGAGGGGGGGGCCGCCGGAGCCGTACACGGTGCCCTGCAAACCGGCTCGTTAACCACAACTTTTACCGCCAGCCAGGGACTGCTGTTGATGATTCCCAATATGTACAAAATTGCGGGCGAGTTGACCAGCACCGTGTTCCACATTGCGGCCCGTTCGGTAGCCGCCCAGGCACTTTCTATTTTTGGCGACCACAGCGACGTCATGGCCGCTCGCAGCACCGGCTGGGGAATGTTATTTTCAAACTCCGTTCAGGAAATTATGGATTTTGCGCTTATTGCCCAGGCCGCTACCCTGGAATCCCGCGTTCCGTTTTTGCATGCGTTTGATGGCTTTAGGTCTTCTCACGAAGTAATGAAAGTTGAGAAGCTTGCCGAAGAAGACATCCGAGCCATGATTGATGATGATTTGGTACGTGCTCACCGGGCGCGCGGACTGACCCCGGATGCGCCGGTTATTCGCGGTACGGCCCAAAACCCGGACGTGTTCTTCCAGGCTCGCGAAACCGTAAATCCCTACTACATGGCCACGCCGGCCATTGTTCAGCAGGCCATGGATAAATTTGCCGGCATTACCGGCCGCCAGTACCGCCTGTTTGATTATGTGGGCGCCTCCGACGCCGAACGGGTTGTTGTGCTGATGGGCTCCGGCGCCGAAACCGCCGAAGAAACCGTAAATTATCTGGTTGAGCAAGGCGAAAAAGTGGGTGTGATAAAAGTGCGCCTGTACCGGCCCTTCTCTGTTGACCGCTTTGTGGCTGCTTTACCGGCTACCGTTAAAGTAGTGGCCACGCTGGACCGCACCAAAGAGCCGGGCGGAACCGGTGAACCCCTGTACCAGGACGTTGTCACCGCCATTAACGAAGCCGTATCCAACGGCGCGGCCCCCTTCTCTCAGGTGCCACGCATTGTTGGTGGCCGCTACGGGTTGTCATCCAAAGAGTTTACCCCGGCCATGGTCAATGGTCTCTTTGCTGAAATGAAAAAAGCGCGGCCCAAAAACCACTTTACGGTAGGCATTATCGACGACGTAACTCACACCAATATTGAATACGACCCCAGCTTTAACATTGAGTCTGAGGATGTGGTGCGAGCCGTATTCTGGGGATTGGGTTCTGACGGTACCGTTAGCGCCAACAAAAATTCCATCAAAATTATTGGTGAAGAAACCCCCAACCACGCCCAGGGTTACTTTGTGTACGACTCTAAAAAGGCCGGGGCACGCACTATTTCGCACCTGCGGTTTGGCTCAAAATCTATTCACAGCCCTTATTTAATTGAAAAAGCCAACTTTGTGGCCGTCCACCAATTTGGGTTTCTGGAACGATACAACGTGCTGGGCCTGGCGGCAAATGGCGCCACCTTCCTGCTTAACAGCCACTACAGCGCCGACGAAGTGTGGGACAATATTCCGCGCGCGGTACAGAACCAGATTATTTCCAGAAAGTTAAAATTTTACGTCATTGATGCTTACGATGTGGCTAAGAAAACCGGCATGGGCGTGCGCATCAACACCATTATGCAGACCTGCTTCTTTGCCATTAGCGGGGTGCTCCCCAGCGATGAAGCCATTGAACAAATCAAAAAAGCTATCAAAAAAACCTACGGCAAACGTGGCGAAACCATTGTTAAAATGAATTACGCGGCGGTTGATGCGGCGGTATCGCATCTGCATGAAGTTGAGATCCCGGACAAGGCGTCCAGCAGTATTCAAATGCCACCGGTTGTCTCCGCTGCCGCCCCGGAATTTGTGCAAAATGTAACCGCAACAATGATTGCCGGCAACGGCGACAGCCTGCCGGTTAGCGCCTTGCCCATCGACGGCACCTACCCCTCCGGCACCACCCAGTGGGAAAAACGAAACATTGCTCTGGATATTCCGGTTTGGGAAAGCGACGTTTGTATTCAGTGTGGCAAATGTGTAATGGTTTGCCCGCACGCGGTCATTCGCTCTAAAGTGTACAATGAAAGCGCCCTGGCAAACGCGCCGGAAGGTTTTAAAGCCGTTGATGCCCGCTGGAAAGAACTGTCCGGCCAAAAATACACGCTGCAGGTAGCCCCGGAAGATTGCACCGGCTGCCGGCTGTGCGTAGAAGCGTGCCCGGCCAAAGACAAACGGCAAGTGGGCCGCAAAGCCATCAACATGGCCCCGCAGCTACCTATCCGCAAACAGGAAGCCGCAAACTGGGGCTTTTTCCTGAACTTGCCGGAAGTACCACGCACCGATGGCCTGAAATTTAGCAATGTCAAGAATATTCAGCTCTTGCAGCCGCTCTTTGAGTTCTCTGGCGCTTGCGCAGGGTGTGGCGAAACCCCGTATCTTAAGCTGGTTAGCCAGCTCTTTGGCGATCGCGCAGTTATTGCCAACGCCACCGGCTGCTCCAGCATTTACGGCGGTAACTTGCCCACAACCCCATGGGCTCAAAACAACGCCGGGCGCGGCCCGGCCTGGAGCAACTCGCTCTTTGAAGACAACGCCGAGTTTGGCATGGGCATGCGCCTGACGCTGGATAAACAAAGTGAATACGCCCGCGAATTAGTGAGCCGGTTAACAGATGTTATGGGAGACGAGTTGGCTACTGCCCTGCTTGAGGCCGACCAATCTACCGAGGCCGGTATTGAACAACAACGTAAAAATGTGGAAGCGCTCAAAGCCAAACTGGAAGGGCAAAATTCTACAGAAGCCCGAGACATGGTGAGCCTGGCAGACAAACTGGTTAAGAAGAGCGTCTGGATTATTGGCGGTGACGGCTGGGCCTACGATATTGGATACGGCGGCCTTGACCACGTCCTGGCCAGCGGCCGCAACGTAAACGTGCTGGTCCTGGATACGGAAGTGTACTCTAACACCGGCGGGCAGGCTTCTAAAGCTACGCCGCTGGGCGCAGTTGCCAAATTTGCGGCCGGCGGTAAATCTTCGGGCAAGAAAGACCTGGGGATGATGGCCGTAAGCTACGGCAACGTGTACGTGGCCCAGATAGCCATGGGCGCCAACGACGGGCAAACTGTAAAGGCCATTCTTGAGGCCGAAGCCTACGATGGGCCATCGCTGATTATTGCCTACAGCCACTGCATTGCCCACGGCATCGACATGGCTAAAGGGTTGGCGCAACAAAAACTGGCGGTGGCATCAAGCCACTGGCCGCTTTATCGCTATAATCCTGATGCCCCTGAAGGCAAGAATCCGTTCCAGCTTGACTCCAGAGATCCCAAAGTTGACCTGAAAGATTACACCTACAACGAAAACCGCTACCGCATGTTAACCAAGAGTAACCCTGAAGTGGCCAAACAACTTCTGGAAGCGGGAGAAGCAGCAGCAAGTGATCGTTGGCAAAAATACAAGAAGCTGGCAGGAAAATAAAGGAGCATTGCAATGACGCTATCTACAACATATCTTGGCTTAAACTTAAAACACCCGGTTGTGCCCTCGGCATCCCCACTTACCTACACGCTTGATGGAGTCTGTAAACTGGAAGATGCCGGCGCGCCGGCCATAATTATGCATTCTCTGTTTGAAGAGCAGATCAATGCAGAAAGTCAGGAGTTGGATCATTACCTGAGCTATGGCATAGATACTTCTGCCGAAGCTCTAAACTATTTCCCGGATGCAGACAGCTATCAGATTGGGACAGACGAATATCTGAATCTGGTTAATCGGGCCAAACAGGTAACCGATATTCCTATCATTGGCAGCCTCAACGGAGTATCCAGTGGTGGCTGGACTGATTACGCAAAAAAAATAGAGCAAGCCGGGGCCGATGCCCTGGAATTGAACATCTACTATATCCCCACGGATATTAACTTAAACGGGGCCGAAGTGGAGCAAATGTACGTAGATGTTGTGCGCGATGTAAAAGACAGTGTAACTGTTCCGGTGGCCGTAAAAATTAGCCCTTATTTCAGTTCCACCGCCAATATGGCCGCCCGCCTGGTAGAGGCCGGCGCAGATGGCCTGGTTCTTTTCAACCGTTTTTATCAGCCTGATTTTGACCTGGAAGCGTTAGAAGTAGTACATCGCCTGTCGCTCAGCGCCGAAGGCACTCCCCATGCGTTCCGTCTTCCGATGCGCTGGGTGGCTATTCTTTACAGCCAGATCGCAGTTGATTTTGCAATTACCAGCGGGGTTCACAGTCATGAGGATGTACTAAAAGGGATGATGGCCGGGGCAAAAATCACCACTATGGCTTCTCATTTGCTGCGCTACGGCGTTGGCAGTCTGGGTGAAATTCTTGAAAACATGAAAGTGTGGATGGAAGAGCACGAATACGAATCTGTTGAGCAAATGCAGGGCAGTATGAGTCAGCAAAACGTGGCTGAACCGGCCGCCTTTGAACGGGCCAACTACATGAAATTGCTGCAATCGTGGAGGCCTGACCCCGCTGCAATCAATTAAGCGGAAGCTTTTTGCTGATTTTTCGGCCCAAAACGGATCGCTTCAATTTGTCAGGGAGACGCTGTAGCCGGTCTCCGGCCAAACCACCGTCGGGCGCGGTCAGGAGACCGGCCCGATCTTCGCCTCAAGTTATTGAGTTTTAGATAATTTCGCCGGATTACTTCAAATTCCAAACCTGAACCAGGTTCACCCCTTCTACGCAAAAAGGGGAGCGATGTAAATATCGCTCCCCTTTTTTAATATCAAAACAAGCAGCCAACCGGTCAGGTATTGCTTGCCGGATGTTTACTGCTCCGCAGCACCATCACTAATCGTGTTCCATGGTTTACTGCACTGTCAATATTCAACGTGGCGTTTAGCTGGGCAGCTCTGGTTTGAATATTTACCAGCCCGTGATGTCCCGGCGCTGCCCGCGGATGCCATTCAAAGCCAACACCATCATCCTCAATTTCAACTTTGATCTTGCTGTTGTGCCGGATCAATTTAACCGAAATCTGGTTGGCTTTGGCGTGCCGGGCCGCGTTGGATAAGGCTTCGTGGATAATATGAAAGATATGCCGGGCCTGTACTTCTGTCAGGTGAGAATCAATATCAGGGGCAACTTCAACATAAATGGGAAGCAGGGTATTTACGCGCAGTTCCTTAATTAATCCTTCCAGCCGTGTTTTCAATCCTTTATATTTGAGAGCAGCCGGTCGCAAGTCAAAAATGTAATTTCTTATATCTTTAATAACGCTGGCCAGACTTTTCAGGCTGAGTTCAATTTGGTCCTGGGCCGCCAGATTGGTAGGCCGAATATCCAGTTTAGCCTGATCCAAAGCCAGGCCAACGGCGTAAATGGATTGAATAATGCCATCGTGCAAATCGCGGGCAAAACGCTGTCGCTCTTCCAGAATTGCCAGCCGCTGGGTCTGTTCGTAAAGTTGAGCATTTTCAATGGCAATGGCTGCGTGGGCGGCCAGCATTTCAACCAGTTGCCGGTCGGCTTCTGTAAACTCTGTACCGCCGGTTTTGTTGGTTAAATATAGCGCCCCGAAAAATTCTCCTTTTGAAAAAAGCGGAACTCCCAACAGATTTTTCATGTGCGGGTGATTCTCAGGAAAACCAACAGCAGAAGCATGGCCGGAAATATCTGCAACCACCAGCGATTCTCCGTGCTTGAGCAAATGCCCCAATAAGCCACGACCCGCCGGCAGCGGCCCTATTTTTTCGTGATCGGCCGGATCAATGCCCACGGTGATAAATCTGGATAAACGCCCCTCGCCATCGTGTAAGCCCAACGCAACGTATTCTACCCGGATTAACTTTTGGGCCGCATGGGTTACTTTTTGTAATACCTGCTCCAGAGAAAGCTCGGCAGAAATGGGGCGGATAGCTTCATTAAGCGCTTTCAGTTCAACAATTCGCTGCTCCCGCTCCCGCTCCATCTGCTTGCGCTCGGTAATATCGCGCAGCACAACAGTAAAAATGTTTTTATCTCCAATTTCAAGCTTGGAAATTGAAGCCATGGCGGGAAATTCCTGCCCGTTTTTCCTTCGGCCAAATATTTCGCCCCGTTCACCCATCAGGCGGGCCGGCTCGGGCACTTGTTCAAACTCGGCAACTCGATGCCGGTGTGAAGTAACAAATCTTTTGGGCAGCAGTATAGCCAGAGATTGTCCAATGGCTTCGCTGGCAGTGTAGCCAAATGTTCTTTCGGCTCCCTTGTTAAACAACATTATTTGTTGTTTATTGTCTAAAGAAATTATGGCCTCGTTGGCAATATCCAGGATACCGGCAAACCGAACCTGGCTCTCGAGCAACGCGCTTTCAGTAAGTTTGTGTTCCTGAATTTCTTCCAGCAACTGTTTATTGATAGTCCGCAATTGCACCGTGCGTTTGTTGACCACCTCTTCCAGATGTTCTTTATATCCCCGAAGTTCTTCCTGGGCCTGAAACTGGGCAGTTATATCGGTACCGGAACTTAATGTGCCCGTCGGGTTTCCATCCTCATCTCTAATAATAATATTGTGCCAGGCAACAATTCGCTCCTGATTACTTTTAGTCAGCACAGCGTTTTCATAATATTCAACATTTTCAGTTTGGCCGGCCATCAACTGGTCAAAAACAACCTTAGTTTCTGTTCTGATATTTTTAGGAAGAAAATTATTAAACCAATTCTTGCCAATAATTTCTTCTTCTGTGTACCCCAGAATGTCACACCCTTTTTGATTGATCAGTGTTATGCGCTTATTCCTGTTAATAACCACAAACATTACCCCGGCCACCCTTAAATATCTTCGGGCCGTCTGCATCTCTTTTTTTGATACCTCTTCCGCTTGTCGATGCTCATCAACCAGGGCTTCCAGCGCTGCAACCCGTTGCTGCATTTGCTGCAATTCATCTGCTAATTGTTGTTTGGTTTTTTTGATGCTGCTCATGTTTTTCGTTTTCCGTGGATAAAGATCTTCTGTTTGCCAAAAATTACAGGATTCCGGGCAATTTAAAGGAGACAAAAAAGGAGGCAATCCCCATTTCTCACCTACCGTGGACAGCGTAAATTTCTGGTTACGAAGCTGGGGTTTTGTAACCAGAAATCCGCGCCAAGCGGAAAATAATCCAAAAATGTACGTAACCGTTCACCCCCCTACCAGAATTATGTCATTCCCGCATGCTTTTAGCGGGAATCTATGCGTGCAGTCTGTGGATTCCCGCTTAATACGTGCGGGAATGACAGGGAGGCTGAATGGTTACAAATGTACCGTGCTGGAGTATAGCATACTTATATTCTGCCAACAATCGGCCAGATTGGTGTGCTTTACCTGCCCAGCGCCCCACCACCAAATACTTGCACGGAATGTACACGCGATGTAAAATTCGGGTGACATTTAATGGTAGTGAGCACGGGGGTGCTTTTTGGTTAGGATTATGGTTGTGGATGACCACGAAGTCGTTCGCTTTGGGTTAACAAACCTGCTGGACCGTCAATCTGATTGGGAAGTTGTGGCTGAAGCCGGCAACATGGCAGAAGCCATTGAACGCGCCGATGAATTTCAACCTGATGTTGTGGTTATGGATATCCGGCTGCAGGACGGTAACGGGATTGAGGCTTGCAGAGAAATTGTAAAGAAACACCCTCAAATGAAAGTGATTATGCTCACCTCTTTTGCCGAAGATGAGTTGTTGTTTAACGCCATCTCCGCCGGGGCTGTGGGTTACGTATTAAAACAGGTTGGAAATGATGACCTGGTTCGGGCTATTGAAACGGTGGCCCGGGGTGAAGCTTTGCTGGACCCAAGCATTACCGGCCAGGTTCTGGCAAAATTAAGGGAAGCCACGCGGGTTGAAGCTTTTGCAGGTTTAACTGACCAGGAATTAAAAGTGCTGGCGCTTATTGCC
Organism: uncultured Caldilineaceae bacterium; assembly: GCA_964460505.1. Taxonomy (GTDB): domain Bacteria; phylum Chloroflexota; class Anaerolineae; order 4572-78; family J111; genus J095. The sequence continues at coordinate 15,382 of CAYWSS010000026.1, forward strand.
CGGGGCAATACCAATAAAGAAATTGCCAACAATCTTCACCTGGGAGAAGGAACGGTGCGTAACTACGTTAGCAGCATTTTTGGCAAATTAGGATTATCAAACCGGGCCGAAGCTACGGCCTATGCAGTACGCCACAATCTTGATGACCATGTAGAAGACCTGGACTAACCTTTACCGCCAACACATGTATCTTCTCAATTTGTGGGAAAGATGCTGTGGCCGGTCTTCAACCGGGCCACCAGCGGGCACGGTCAGGAGACCGGTCCGAACTTCGCTTCAGGTTAATGAGAAAATACCGACACATCTTGACAAAAACCCTCGTTTGATGAGGGTTTTTTGGTTGAAATTGGGGCAAGACAGGATGATTGTCTGCATTTTAGATGACATCTGTCACTGTTAGTTTATCCAATAATTGTTTATTCTTATATTGTAAGAAACAGCGGCCCTAACTTGAATATGTATGCTCCCAAATAAAACAATATTTGATATTGTCCTTGCCACGTGAGATATACGACAAGATAGTTGGCTCCAGAAGGAGATACCCGGCATGGAATTCAAGGCCTTACGTGTGCCTACTTTAACCGAAGATGTTGCCCTAAATTTAGATAAACTATTCACCAATTTGGCCGGTATTGAAAAGTATACAATTACGATGGATTCTCAGGAATTGGATATTGTGTTTGATGAGAATCAACTAAGCTTTCGTATGCTGGTTCAGGAAATGACAGAGGTCGGGTGCTCACTACAAAATATTGATGCCGCCTTATTGCTATAGCATCAGCGTTTATTAGAATCGCTCTTAAAGGTCATTTTCATCTCATAGGCCCCTGCGTCAAAATGTTTTTCAGTCTCAAAGCCCATCTTATTAAATACCCGCAACATTCCCCAATTATCAGCCAACACATCGGCGGTGAAGCCAAGTAAACCCTGTTTTTTAGCCAACAAGGTCAGGTATTTCATTAACGCTGTTCCTAGCCCCTGCCCCTGCAATTCATCCCGTACGGCAAAGGCAACATCAGCGGTGTGAGATATCTCATCAATACTGTACTGCCCCATGCCAATGACTTCCTCTATTTCCTCCACGGTAATCACGCCCAAAATTATCATGTCGCGCGTATAATCAAGCGCCACTAACTCCTGAAGTCGCGAGTGGGGAATACTTTTTTTCATAGACATAAAGCGACGCTGCAAACTTTCGTCCGAAAGACTGTAGAAGAAATCTTTTAGCAGGGGTTCGTCGCTGATTTTTACCGGCCTAAAGAGTACCTCCTGTCCGGTATTAATGGTGCGGTATGTTTCCAGATGTTCGGGGTATTCGCCCCCCTCTCCGCGAACAAATGCCTGATCCTTATAGATTATATTTAGCTTTTTGGCCTCTTCTATGAGCCAGGGTCTAAATTTTGGGTGAGCAATGGACACTAATTCCATGGCCCGCTTCCTAATGTTTTTCCCGTGCAAATAAGCAATACCAAACTCGGTTACAATGTAGTGAATGTCGCCTCGATTAAAGGTAACAGCCGCTCCTTCTTTAAGGAAGGGCACAATCCTTGAAACTTCGCCATCTTCCGCAGTTGAAGGGATAGCCAAAATACTTTTTCCGTTACGGGCCCAAACCGCGCCTCGCATAAAATCGGCCTGGCCGCCAATGCCTCTAAAAAATGTACGGCCAACCGATTCGGCGGTAGCCTGACCGGTTAAATCTACTTCCAGAGCGCTATTTATGGCGCACATATTTTCCTGGCGTGAGATTACGGATGGATTGTTAGTATAGTCAACAGACCTAAACTCTATAGTTGGATTATTGTTGATATACTCGTAGGTTTCGTGGGTACCCATGCAAAACGTAGCTACGGTTCTGCCCCGATTAAGTGTTTTTCGGGAATTGTCAATAACGCCTTTTTTTATCAGGTTGATGATACCATCAGACAGAAGTTCGGTATGAATACCCAAATGCTGCTTGCCGTCAAGGTTAGACAAAATGGCATTGGGCGTACTGCCGTAACCAACCTGAATGGTATCCCCATCTTCCACAAGATGGGATACATATTTTCCTATTTGTTGAACTACAACATCATCCACCTCAACTTCATATTCCATCAACGGTTCATCAAAAGGTACAATATAATCAATATCACTGATGTTAATAAAGCCATCGCCGGGAACGCGCGGCATCTGAGCGTTTACCTGGGCAATGATTAAATCAGCGTTTTCCAGAGCTGCCTTGGTAATATCTGCGCTAATCCCCAAACTTACATACCCGTTATCACCCGGCAAAGAGGTTTGAATTAGGGCCACCTCAAAATGCACCAGTTTTCTGTGAAACAGTTCCGGAATTTGGGATAAAAACATGGGGGTGTAATCTGCAACGCCCTGATTAACCGCAGCCCGCGTACTGTCCGAGAAAAAGAGCGAATTATGTCGAAAATTTTCCCGGTATCTCACATCGGCATACGGAGCCACGCCCAGAGTCCACATATGGCATACTTCTACGTCATAAAAAGCGGTGGGATTATCCTCTACAAAATCTACCAGCGATTGCACCAGATATTGCGGCTGCCCACACCCGGTACTAACAAATATGGTATCACCCCGCCGAATACGCTTGAACACAAAGTCTTTGTCAATAAATTTTTCCGGATATTTTTGCTCAACGGCTTCTAAATTTTTATGCATAATTCCTGCCCCCGTCGTTAATTGAATATAGAATTTGGTAACTATCTTGACAATGTTAGATTATCGCAAAACCGTGTAAAATATCTTGTTTTTGGCGGCTGATTTGAGATGCCCAGGGGAA
>CAYWSS010000027.1:0-18086 GCA_964460505.1 uncultured Caldilineaceae bacterium
ATTTTTTGGCCTAAAGTGTAAACCTATTATTTGGATACATTGAAGCGATGCCGTTCTTTTGATACGAAATACGAAATACGTATTACGCAGATTGGCACCAATTATTAAGGTATCGGACTATAAATGAATTTTCCGTCTGCACGGGCAAACTTAAAATGGCAGGAAATTTGGCCGGCCCTGGTTGCGTTGGGGGCGGCTTTTGTGGCCGCACTCGGCATAGCCACCTACGTAATGCAAGCCCCTACCGGCGACCTGCAAGACCTGGTTCGTTTTTTATTGACCTCCAGTTTGCCCTCTTTGCTGGGCGGCTATTTTATCTTTTTTCTGGTGCGGCGCCGGCTTCGCACCATTCGGCAAAAGGTGTTGTTGGCCTACAGCCTGGGCATAGTCATTGCCCTGATAAACATTTACGTTACCTCACAATTGATGTTTGTCTCGCGGCACGACTTTCTTTTGCTGGGGCTGCTGCTGATTTTTGCCGGGCTTTTATCGGCCTCGTTTGGTTACCTGCTGGCCGGCCGGATGACCCGCTCGCTCCGGCGGCTTCAGGATGGGGCCAATCAACTGGCCACCGGCAATTTTTCCACCCGGGTGCATCTGCCGGAAGTGGACGAACTGTCCGGCGTGGCCGACGCCTTTAATATGATGGCCGACGAGTTGGAAAAATCGTTTGCCCGCCAACAGGAACTGGAACAGGCTCGCCGCAATCTGACCGCTGCCGTCAGCCACGATTTGCGAACTCCCATCACTTCAATTCGGGCCATGGTTGAGGCCTTGGCCGATGGCGTCGTTTCAGACCCGGCCACCGCCCAACGCTACTACCGCAACATCCGCACCCAAACTCAAAATCTGTCAACCCTGATTGACGACCTGTTTGAGCTTTCTCGCCTTGAAGCCGAACAGCCGGCGCTACAGATTGAGCCGGTCAACCTGAATGATCTGCTTTCGGACGTTGTAGAATCGATGCAGGCTCAGGTAAAAAATAATGAGGTCTGCCTGAGTGGGAATTTTTGCGAGGATTTGCCTATTGTCCAGGCCGACACGGTCCAGATTCAGCGGGTACTTTACAACCTGGTGCAAAATGCTATTCGGCACACGCCGGCCAATGGTTCAATTACGCTGGCCACCGGCCAGGCTGCATCCGGGGTGCAGGTAGATATTACCGACACAGGCGAAGGCATTTGTGCCGACGACCTGCCTCATATTTTTGACCAGTTTTTTCGGGGAGAAAAGAGCCGCAGCCGTCAAACGGGTGGGGCCGGGTTGGGGCTGGCTATTTCCAGGCGTATTATTGAGCGGCACAATGGGCAGATTTGGGTGAACAGCAGCGTCGACGAAGGGGCTTGTTTTAGTTTTGTGTTGCCCGTTTCGCAAAATCAGGAGTCCTGAATTTTCAACACTTTTTTAATTGCAGAATCTATTCTTTGATAATTTGGCGGTTTACTGAAAAATCCGTCGGCCTGTTGGCAGGCCCGGCGGGTTTTTGCATCTGTGAAAGCAGAAAGCATAAAAATGGGGATTTTGGCTGTGGCTGGGTTGTTGCGTATTGTTTGCAGGGCTTCTATGCCGTCCATCACCGGCATCCTGATATCCAATAAAATAACATCCGGATTCCAGCTTTCGGCCTTTTCTACGCCCGCTTTGCCGTTAACCGCACATTCAACTTTGTAATCAAGATACTCCAGCATTTTGCCAAGGGTATACCTGAGATTAGCATCATCTTCAACATAAAGTACACGGGCCAGAACTGTACCATCAAGCGTCATCAAAGATATCCCCCTTTTAGCTGCCAATTTATTCAGAAAAAGTTAGAATCAAGTATACCCAATTTTTCGGTGTAGGTCTAGAGCCTGATTTGCGCTATTTGCTCTGTTGCTCCAATTGTACAGGTTCAGCAAACCCGGTGCTGTGCCACCAAAGCGGGCGCGGTCAGGAAACCGGACACAGCGCGATTTTGACGGGTTCACAGAACTTGTACCCTCAATTTGGCAATTGCGTTTACATTTGGTCAATAATTCTCCATCCGCAACCAGCGGGCAAGGGAGATAATTTTGAGGGGGTCTATTTTTTTGCCGGAAACAGGCTTCTGAAACCGGTGGGCGATACGCCAATAATCTGCTTGAACCGTTTTGAGAAGTGGTATTCGTCCGAGAAGCCCAATTGTAAGGATATTTCTTTCAGGGGCAGCGATTCGTTCAGCAGTAGATTGCAACCCTGATCTATCCGGCGGAGCGTACGATATTTTGCCGGCGAAATGCCCATATCGCGGGTGAACCGTTTGCGAAATCCATCATAGGACATGCCTAACTTAGCGGCCATAGCCGTGTAGTCGGGTTGGCGATGGAAGTTTGACTTTAATAGCGATTTGGCCAGCGACAACCATTCCTGGTCAACCTTTTCAAACCCTTTTTTATTTTCATGCACAAATATGTCTGCCAGAAGGTATTGCAGCCGGCACAATCGAACCAGGGCATAGTCTTGCCCGGATTGCTGCACAGACCAGACAGCGTCTTTAAAGCGGCCAAACCAGTAATCAACCGGTTCCAGATGTAAAATGGGCCGCTCCGGAGTTAGAATCCCTTTCTCCCGCCAGAGATCAAAAATTGGACCCTCGAAGACAATAAATAATTCGTTCCAAAAATCTTCCCCTCCCGGCCCGTAGGTGTGGCCAATCCCCGGAAAGAGAAACAATAAATCCCCCGGAACCAGCCGGTGTTTAAGGCCGCGTGCGTCCTTGTACCAGCCGCCGCCTTCGGTGATATAAACAATTGCGTATTGGCGCATTACTCTGACCGGCTTGGGAGAAGCCTTGCCGGGGCTGTCGCGCACAATGCCGGCCACAATCACCTGGCCCAAATCACAGCCGGGTTCATCATTAAATGTTATGTGAGAAACAACTGCCATAATAGTGCCAAATTATACAAATTTTTTCCAGAATTACTATTTTCAAAAATCCTTGACAAAAGAAACACTCTGTAATACACTCAGCCCAACTAAGTTGGGCGGAACCAACAATGATCAACATTTTCACCCACACCGTACTTATTATTAACAAGCTCCTTCTTGTAAGGAGCCAATTCTGTTTGGGAGGGTGTGTCTGACATCGGCGTAATAATTCATTCCACGTGTGTTCAAAAGCCTCCCCGGCGGAGGCTTTTTTTATTTTATATTTTTGGTTGGGAAAGGATTTAAAAAATGGAACAGCGTACCGACAAAATGTGGCAATCATCAACCGTGGTAAAAAACTATTTAAGGGGCGTGCGGGCTGTAATTCCGCTGGCTTCGGAACAGATTGAGGTGATGATGCGCGTAATTGCCAACAGAGAAAAACCCGCGCATAATTTTCTGGATCTTGGCTGCGGCGATGGTATTCTGGGCGCAGTAATTTTGGAGCGCTACCCCGATGCGCGAGGCACCTTTCTTGATTTTTCTGAACCGATGATTGACGCTGCCCGGAAAAAGTTAGCCACATTTGGGCCTCAGTTAACCTTCGGTATTACAGACTACGCCAATTTAAACTGGATTGACGCTGTAACTGAACAAGCCCCGTTTGATGTCGTTGTGTCGGGCTATTCAATTCACCATCAACCCGATGAGCGCAAGCAAACCCTGTACGCCGAAATCTACAATCTACTGGCACCGGATGGCTTGTTTATCAATATCGAACACGTGGCCTCGCCATCGCCATGGGTAGAATCGTTGTGGAACAACAGCTTCATAGATGCTCTGCATACAATGTATGCCGCACAGGGACAACCCAAAGCGCGTGAGCAAATTGAGCGCGATTTTATGAATTCCGAGGAGCGGGCGGCCAATATTGTGGCCCTTGTCGAGGATCAATGTAATTGGTTACGCCAGATCGGTTTTGAGGACGTGGATTGTTATTTTAAAATATATGAGCTGGCCGTATTTGGCGGCAGACGGCTGGCGTGAACAGGTTGAACTTGCCTATAGTCAAAGCGCGAGCCGCGGATAAATTGCCATTCGCAAATTCCACAGGTCAAAATTTCAGGAGAAAAGTATGCTTTCGTTGTTTCAAAACAGAGTTTATTTTGCGGTCACGGTTGGACACTTCATCATCGATATTTTTAACAGTTCCGGCCCGGTGCTGGTTACATTTTTAAGCGTGCCGATGAAGCTGTCGGCAGCACAGATCGGTCTGGCCGTAGGGGGCTACCAACTCTTTGCCGCGCTGACCCAACCGCTGTTCGGCTGGGCGGCCGATAAAATTGGCAGCCGCCGGCTGGGGCCGGGCAGCGTGGCCTGGACCATCAGTTTTTTGGCAATTTCGGTCTTTGTGGCACAGCAAACGCAAAATTTTACCCTGTTTTTGGTGTTTTTTGTGCTGGCCAGCGTAGGCTCCAGCGCCTTCCATCCGTTGGGCACCAAACACGCCGCCGACGAGGCGGTGCATCGCGCTGCAACCGGAACCGCCATATTCTTTTTGTTTGGCCAGAGTGGGCTGGCCGTCGGCCCGGTGTTGACCGGCTTGCTGCTGGATAACATCGGGCTGACCGGCTTGTACGGGCTGGCATTTTTGGCTATCCCCTACACAATTTTTATGCTCGTTGCCATGCGGTTTACTCACGTCGACCACTCCGCCCACGCGACAGGTTCGGATGTAACGGCAAGTGGGGCCAAACAAGCCATCCGTTGGGGAGCTATTGGTATTCTGGCCTTGTTAATTGGCCTTCGCTCATGGGCCTTTTTGGGAACGGTAACATTTTTACCCAAACTGTTTCAGAATATGGGCTGGAATGCTACGGGCTACGGCTTGATTACCGGTGTCTTCTGGATGGCTTCGGCCATTTGTGGTGTTGTAGCAGGCAACCTGGCCGACCGTTTTGGACGACGGCAAATTGTATTTATCACTCTGTTGGCGGGTTCCGTTCCCCTCTATTTTCTGCCACTGTCGTCGGGCTGGCAGGCATTTCCACTGGCAATCATCTGCGGAGGATTGTTAGGCGCGTCCCACAGTATTTTGGTGATTATTGCCCAGGCCGTGCTGCCCGGCAAAAAAGCGTTCGCTTCCGGGGTAACGCTGGGCTACCTCTTCGCCACCGGAGCTATTTCCGCCTGGACTATGGGCTCCCTGGCCGATACGTTTGGCCTGACTGCGGTGATTCAGGCCGGAACCGTAGTAGGGATTGCCGGCGCACTGCTGTCATTGGCGCTGCCATCTACCCGGACAATTGCTCAACCACAATCTGGTACTTGTTCACCCCCCTCCCTTGAGGACGGGATTGGGGGCGGGTGAAAAGCTGGTCAGCAAGCGAAGTTACCCTAAAATCAAACTGTTTTCGGCCGGCAACCCCGCACCTTCTCCCCTGGCCCCCATACGCATCAAGCTTATAATTAGAGTAACCTGGAAACAATGGCTCAAATTCTGCTTAACCCCCCGAATCGGGAGGGATTGAGGGGGGGGTAAAAACGGCAAAAGGGCGCTACTATAAGCGGTTACAAAGGTGTGCGCCTAAGATAGTTACGTTAATTCGTGCAATCCGTGGCAAATTCTTTACTTTGATCCTGTGAAATCCCGTAGAGCCGGAATTGCTTGTCTAATTTGCAAAAGTGTTTACTGGCTTAAAATGAGCCGCGCCAAAAAAAACCACGTATCATGCTTTACGCAGGTTGCCGGTAATTGAACCATTGCCCAAAACGGACAGGTTCAGTAAACCCGGTGCTGTGGCCGGTCTCCGACCGGGCCACCTAAGCGGGCGCGGTCAAGAGACCGGCCCGAGCGCGATTTTGACGGGTTCACTGAATTTGTACCCCAAAACGGCTTATCCCCTCCTTTTCAGCGCCTTTGCTACCGCAGCAGCGCGGGATTCGACATTTAGTTTTGTGAAAATATTTTGGATGTGCTTTTTGACAGTATTAACGCTCACAATCAATTTTTCGGCAATTTGCTTGTTGGTCAATCCCTCGCCCATCAGGTTTAATACTTCACGTTCGCGCTCACTGAGAACGGCCACAGGGTTATCGACTGTGGTTTCCTTTTTCAGCGTTTCAATGAATTTGCGCCGGTTGAATTCCTCTTTACGGAAAAAGTGGCGGGCGTTCAACTCGGCCAAAGTCTCAACGGCCAGATCAACAGTGGCGTAACCTGTAACAACAATTGACGGCAGCCGGACTGGCAGTTTGGCAATGGCCCTGAGCACGTCGATGCCGCCCCGGTCTGCGTGGTCCGGTAACGACAGCGAAATATCGACGATGGCCAACACAAAACTTCTGGCTTCCAATGCGGCTACAGCCTCAGCAGTAGTGGTTGTTACCACCGGATTGAAACCGGCGTCAGATACGATTTCGGCAAACAATTCCTGCCAGGTTGGGTCATCTTCAATAATTAAGATTGTCTGTTTTGTCAATTTAATTCCCTTTTTCCGCCGGCAGCCACACCGTAAAACGGCTGCCCTGCCCCGGTGTACTCTCTAATTCTATCCGGCCTCCAAAGCGGTCTACAAACGTTTTTACCCACCATAACCCAAAACTCAACCGCCCGCTTGATTGCTTTTCTGCGGCTGATGCAAATTCAAAAATACGGGGTCGCATTTCCGGGGGGATCCCCGGCCCGGTGTCGGCCACGGTAACACCTGCAAAATTATCATAGTACCTGCCGATAAACGTTAAATCACCATGTCCATCCATCGCCTTGCGAGCGTTGTCGATGAGGTTGTAAAACACCATTTCCAATTGTTTTTCACCGGCTACCACCCGGGGAAGCGTTTCAATGCCGGTTTGAGTAACCTGAATAGGGCCGGGAAGTGCGGCCCTGTCCACCGCCCGCTTTAAACACAATTCAATTTTGACCGGCTGCGAGCGAACCGGCTGCAACGGTGCCATTGAATTGCGCACAATGGCCATTGCCTGCCGGGTGCTATTGGCAATGGCTTGCAGATTGTTTGCCAGATAGGGCCATGTTTCCAACGCAACTTCGCATTTATCTTCAATGCCTTGCACCCGCACGGAAATTGCGCCAAATTTATTATTTAGCTGATGGAGCAAATTGGCGGCCACATCCCCGACCGCAGCCATTGCTTCGGCGGTCGATTGACGCTCCTGGGCTTGTTTCAGCAACTGCAATTGCTCGGCGTCTCTAATGGCCACCGCCGCGTGATTGGCCAGACAGGTCAGCAGCTTTTTGTCCCAGTCGGAAAAATCACGGAGGTCGGTGGCGTACAAGGCAAAGCTGCCCACCGGCCGGGCATCATCCTGCGCCGCCAGCAGCGGCACTACAATTGAAGACACCCAGCCCCGTTCTGCGGCCAACTCCGGGCGCATAAAGTTTGGCTGGAGGCGCACATCGTCAATGGCAATGGGCTGGTGAAGCTTCATCGCCTGCCCGGTTAAACTGTTGCTCAAAGAAAGTTGCTCGCCCACACGAGTGCCATCGGTTGATTGGCGCAGGACCAACGTCTCGGGCGCGGACAAAATCCAGATAGAGCCATCGGGCACGTTTATCAAATCGCACGCGCGGTTAATAATCAGCTTGAACAAGTCGTCGCCTTTGGCCGAAAGCAGGACTTCCACAATTTCCTGCATCGCGTCCAGTAAACGAATTTCCTGAATGGCGATGACGGCTTGTGTGGCCAACGCCTCCAGCAACTGTTGGTCCCCGGTGGAAAAAGCGTCAAGAAAGGGACTTTCAACGTTAATTACCCCTTCCAGGCCACCGCCGGCCCCAAACATCGGCACCGCCAATTCCGACAGCATTTCGCGCTCAAAGGGCAGCGGGTAATAGATGTTGCACCACGGTGGTTCGCGCAAATTATCAATTTTTACCGATTTGCAATTTACGGCGGCCCAGCCCACCACGCTGTTTTCATTCACCGGCAGTTGAGGTTCGCGGGCCGGGCTTTCTTTACTGCCGGCCAAGGCTTTGGACACCAGCAAATCCCGTTTGCGGTCGTACAGTTCAAAACTGCCGTACTGGGCAGCGGTCATATCCAGCCCGATGGTTAAAATTTCTTGCAGCGTTTCATTCAGGCTGGGACGACTACTAATCAGGTGCGAGGCCCGCTTGAGCTTTTCCATTTCGCGCACTTTGCGCTTTAAAGCGCGACTCAAACCGCCCACACGCCGCCCGTAGTGGATGGCAATGGCCGCCAGTTGCACAAAATTATCAAGTATCAGCAGTTCCACTTTGGAAAAGCGGCGTTCATCGCAGCGATAAACATACAGCACACCCACCACTTCTCCGCCCACTTCAAGGGGGTAGCAAACCAGAGAGCGCGCGCCGGCATCACGTTTGGCCGGATGGATTTGCGTTGTTCCGGCCTGGTGCGACAGCAACCGGCGGCGCAATTGAATTGCTTGCCGGCCCAACCCGTCCGGACGAGGATAATCATCAATCGAGGTCCCTTCCGGTTCCCCCGCCGAGACCCGAAAGGCAGAGTCAAAGGCCTGTTTGGCTGCGTCGTACACCCAAATTACTGCCGATGCGCCCGTATCTTTTGTAATAACATCGCTGCCGGCGGCCACCGCTTTAACCGCACCCCCGGCAATAAGTTTGAGAGTGGTATCAAGGTCTTTGCCCACACCCAACTGGTTAATGCTGGCGCCAATTTCATTTAATGTTGTCAGGGTTTTAACCAAATTCAGGTCGGGCGAATTTGATTTTGAAGAGTCTTTTTTCTCCAATTTACATTATCCCGCAAACTGTGGTATTATCGTCCGTTAGTTTTGAATAAAATATAAAGTCGCCAGGCTACGACAGCGTGGTGCGCCGTGCGTGGTGTAAAATTGAACACTGCGTAACGCGCACCACGTTTCATATTACAACATTTTAGTCAAAAAAGGAGTTTTTTACAATGAGTTTGGTTGCAGAATGTCCCGAATGTATGGCCGATGTACCCCTGCCGAAAGATGCGATGGAAGGCGAAATTGTTCAATGCCCCGATTGCGGTGTTGATCTGGAAGTCATCAAACTGGAGCCTCCTACTCTGGAATTAGCGCCGGAAGAGGAAGAAGACTGGGGTGAATAGGGCGGAAAGGAAGAATGATGAACGATGAAGCAAAAATATTAAAATTTATCCTTCATACTTCTGCATTCATCCTTTTCCCACTGCTGAGAGGTTATGATGAAAATTGCAGTTTTATTATCCCGGGTACGGGCAGAAGAAAAATTACTATTAAAAGCCTTTGAAAAACAAGGGCAAGAGGTCGATATTATTGATGATCGCAAGATTGTTTTTGACCTTCACCAAAACGGTTGGAAACAGTACGCTGCGGTGGTTGAGCGCTGCGTAAATCACTCCCGGGCGCTGTATGCCCTGCGAATTTTGAACGATTGGGGCATCCGCACGGTTAACCGGTACGATGTGGCCCTGATTTGCGGCAACAAGCTGGAAACCACTTCGGCCCTGATTCGGGATAATGTGCCGTCGCCGCGCTGCAAAATTGCGTTCACCCCGAAATCGGCGCTGGAAGCCATCGAAGAGATGGGCTATCCGGTGGTACTCAAACCTTCCATTGGTTCGTGGGGGCGGTTGCTTTCCAAAATCAACGACCGGGAAGCCGCCGAAGCCATTTTGGAACACAAGCAGATTTTAGGCAGCTACCACCATTCTATCTTCTACATCCAGGAATATATCAACAAACCCTCTCGAGACATCCGCAGCTTTGTGGTGGGGGAAGAGACCATTGCCGCCATTTACCGCTACAGCAACCATTGGCTAACCAACACTGCGCGTGACGGCCGGGCCGAAAACTGCCCGGTGACCCCGGAAATCAATGCGCTGTCGCGTGCGGCAGCCAAAGCTGTTGGAGGCGGGGTGGTTGCCGTCGACCTGTTGGAAACAGAAGATGGGCAACTGCTGGTTAACGAAGTAAATTACACTATGGAATTCCGCAACAGCATCCACACCACCGGAGTAGACATTCCCGCCAAAGTCGTGGAATACGTGATAAAAGTGGGTCGAGAAAATAACGTAAAACGTTAAAACGTATCATCTCAAAAAGTAGAGGAAAGGAGTCCAAACCTTTAGGGTTGATGCCTCACAAGCCTAAAGGACTGGACTCCACCACGCCCCCCCCCAAAATACTATAGTGCCCCACGCATCAGGGGGTATTGAGATGATACGTTAGAATGTTAAAAGGATAATTTTGATGACAGACAAACTTAACGTATCAATTGTGGGTGGAAGCGGCTACGTAGGCGGCGAATTACTGCGGCTGCTGCTGTTTCATCCGCGGGTAAATGTAAAGCAAATTACCAGTGCCGGCCAGGTGGGGAAATTTGTGCATAACGCTCACCCTAACCTGCGCGGCTCGACCGGCTTACAGTTTACCCACCCCGACAGGCTGGAAAGCGCCGACCTGCTGTTTTTGGCGCAGCCACACGGTTACTCCGCCGGAAAAATTGATACCTTTGCCGGAATGGCAAATTATCTAATTGACACCTCTGCCGATTTCCGGCTGCACGATGCCGACGCCTACGCCCGCTGGTACGGCGAGGCTCACCCGGCTCCGGACTGGCTGAACAAATTTGTGTACGGCCTGCCGGAACGATTCCGGGCCGAGTTGGCCGCCTCAAAATATGTTAGCGGCGTGGGCTGTAACGCCACCGTCACCAACCTGGCCCTGGCCCCCCTGGCCGATGCCGGCCTGTTGGCAGGCGGCAGCGTGGTGGCCGACATTAAAGTTGGTTCCTCCGAAGGCGGGGCGCGGCCCAACGACGGCTCTCACCACCCGGAACGCAGCGGCGCGGTGCGCTCGTTTAAACCCACCGGCCACCGGCATCAGGCAGAGGTGCGGCAGGCATTGGGCAATGATTTTGAGCTGTACATGTCAATCACCTCCATCGAGATGATTCGGGGGGCGCTGGTTACGGCTCACTGCCTGCTCAACCAGAAACTGACCGACAAAGACCTGTGGAAAGCGTACCGCAAGGCTTACAAAAAAGAGCCGTTTATCCGGCTGGTAAAACAGAAAAGTGGCATTTTTCGCTACCCGGACCCCAAATTATTACCCGGCACCAACTTCTGCGATGTTGGCTTTGAGGTGGAAGAAAACAGCAAGCGGGTGGTCGTTATTGCCGCCATCGACAATTTAATGAAGGGGGCCGCCGGCAGCGCTATCCAGGCCATGAATGTAATGCTGGGCTGGCAAGAGACAACCGGGCTGGAATTCCCCGGGCTGCATCCGGTGTAAAGGTTGCTCTATCAAATGAGCGTGTGTTATAATTTTGCGAATGTCCCGGAAAATACGCGCCCCTCGAAATAAAACAATTATCCTCACCGAAGAGGAAATTTTGCAGTTTCAAACGCAGCTCATCCGGCTCGATTCGCCGGCAGCGGTTGATTCTGTTTTGAACAAAACCATCCATCAAAATCTACTGGAGGTTTTGGATTTTCTGCCGGAGCAATTTATAGACCTGCTATTTATTGACCCTCCCTACAACCTCAACAAATCCTTTAACAGCCGTAATTTTAACCGGATGCCGCTGGATGAGTACGAAACGTGGCTGGAATCGTGGCTGCATCCCCTGGTTAAGTCGCTCAAGCCCACGGCCGGCATTTATATTTGTGGCGACTGGCAATCGTCCACCGCAATTCACCGGGTGGCCCAAAAATATTTTACCGTGCAAAATCGTATCACCTGGGAACGGGAAAAAGGGCGTGGAGCCAAACGTAACTGGAAAAACGCCTCTGAGGATATCTGGTTTTGCACGATGTCCGACGACTTTGTGTTTAATGTGGAGGCAGTTAAACTTAAGCGGCGGGTCATTGCCCCCTACACAGAAAATGGCGCGCCCAAAGACTGGCAGGAAACCCAAAGTGGCCGGTACCGGCTAACCCATCCCTCAAACATCTGGACCGACCTGACCGTGCCGTTCTGGTCGATGCCGGAAAATACCGACCATCCCACCCAAAAGCCGGAAAAGTTACTGGCAAAAATTATTCTGGCCGGCTCTAATCCGGGGGATGTCGTTCTCGACCCATTTCTCGGCTCAGGCACAACTTCAGTGGTTGCCAAAAAACTGGAGCGGCAATACGTAGGCATTGAGATTGATGAAACCTACTGCTGCCTGACCGAAAAACGGCTGGCTCAAGCCGATGCCGGCGGTCGAATTCAAGGCTACGATGAGGGTGTCTTTTGGGAGAGAAACAGTAAATGATTTACGATTTACGATTTTTGATTTACGATTGAAGTTGCCTCAATCAAAACAGTTCGTTAAAAGAATACCAATCGTAAATCAAAAATTGTAAATGGAGAGAGTTATGATTATTTTAAAAATTGGCGGCAGCAAAGGCATTAACTACGATTACATTGCCGATGACATTGCCGCGTTGGTAAAAGAGGGCCAGCCGTTGGTTGTAATCCACGGGGGGTCGTCGTTAACAAACAAAGTGGCCGAACAGTTGGGGCACCCACCCCAGTTTGTGACATCGGTCAGCGGATTCACCTCCCGCCGCACAGACCGGCGCACCATGGAAATTTTTCAGATGGTCTACTGCGGCCAGATGAACAAAGGGCTGGTTGAAAAGCTGCAACAGCGGGGAGTCAACGCGGTGGGGCTGAGCGGCATTGATGGCCGAATTTGGGAAGGAAAACGCAAAGGCGCCATCAAAATTATCCAAAACGGCCGCAAGCGCGTGCTGAGAGATGACTACACCGGCAAGGTGGAAAAAGTAAATCTTGATTTGCTGCAAACGCTGCTGGATGCCGGGACTCTGCCGGTGCTCACCCCACCCGCCATCAGCTACAAAGGCGAAGCCATCAACGTAGACGGCGACCGGGCCGCTGCAGCCACCGCCGCCGCCTTTCAGGCTGAATCGCTCATCATTCTCAGCAATGTGCCGGGACTGCTGGAAAATTTTCCCGATGAGTCGAGCCTGATCCGAAAAATCCCCAAAGCGAAAATTGACCGGTTTATGAGCGTGGCCGAGGACCGGATGAAAAAGAAAGTGATGGGGGCGCAGGAAGCGCTGGCAGAGGGCATCGGGCGCATTGTCTTTGCCGACGGCCGGGTAGAACAACCGGTTCGGCGGGCTATGGCCGGAGAAGGCACAGTCATTGGAGAATAAGCAAATGAGCGAACGGCCTGGCCTGGTTTTCGCCTAGCAGCTTGTCGGAGAAAGACCTCGCGGGTTTCTCATAGGGTCTTTATGTTCAAAGTTACCCTCGTTATCAAGTTGATTATTGGCAAAAGAAGAGTAAACTCACAAGCAAATGAACTCCTCGTATCCTCTCCAAAAAGCAGGGAGGCCTGAGCTTGCCGAAGGCCCTTTGGTTTCGACAAGCGTTCGACTGAGCTCACGCCAAAGTCTCAACCAACTTTACCCTTACTTTTGAAGAGGCTACAACTCCTCTTTATTCGCCATTCGCTCATTAGCGGGAGAAACCCATGAACTACAACCAAATCCATAAATTAGAGTCAACCTACAATTCCGGCGGTGTGGGCCGCCGGCCGGTGGCAATTGTGAAAGCCGCCGGCGCTCGCCTGTGGGACAGCGAAGGCAACGAATACATTGACTGCGCAGCCTCGCAGGGGTGGGCCAATGTGGGGCACAGCCATCCGGTGGTTACGGCAGCCATTAAACAACAGTTGGATACCTACGTGGCCGGGCAGGAATCCAGCTACAACAATCAACGGGCGTTGTGGCTAAAAGAAATGGCCGAGGTGCTTCAATCCGGTTTGGGATGGGAAAGCAGCTACATACACGCCTCAAACTCCGGTACGGAGGCTAACGAGGCCGCCATAAAATTTGCCCGATTCATCACCGGGCGAAGCGGCATCATTGCCACCATGCGCGGCTTTCACGGGCGCACAATGGGCGCGCTCAGCCTCACCTGGAACAAAAAGTATCGCCGGCCGTTTGAGCCTTTGGTTCCCGATGTTTCGCACGTGCGCTACGGCAGCAGCGAAGCCATGGCCGAGGCCATCAATGACAACACTGCCGCCGTGGTAATTGAGATTGTTCAGGGCGAAGGGGGTGTTTATCCCGGTGACGGCAAATATTTTCAATCGCTACGCGAACTCTGCGCGACGCGAGGCGCGCTTCTGATTGTTGACGAAATTCAAACCGGCGTCGGTCGCACCGGTCGCTGGCTGGCTTGCGAGCACCACGGCCTCTCCCCCGATGTCGTCACGCTGGGAAAATCCATTGGCGGCGGCCTGCCGATGGGCATTACTGCCTGGCGGAGCAGCCTGGGCCGGTTTAAGCCCGGCGCCCACGGCAGCACCTTTGGGGCCAACCCGCTGGTTTGCGCAGCCAGTCGCGCAGTTATTCAGGTGATGGCCGATGAGCAGTTGCCCGCCCGCGCCGAATTGTCAGGTCTCCGGCTGATTAAGAATTTGCTGGCCCTGAATTCGCCCAAAATCCGGGAGGTGCGGGGTTTGGGTCTGATGATTGGCATCGAACTGCGCGGTAAAGTGACCCCCGTTTTGCAACAACTGATGAAACGCGGCGTGTGGGCGCTTCCCGCCGGGATGAATGTACTGCGCTTGCTGCCGCCACTTGTTATTCAACGGGATGATCTGGACAAGGTTGTACAGGCCATTGGCAAAGTGCTGGAATAAAATAGATTGACCTTTCTTGTTGTGCAAGCTGTACTGTGGCCACAGTGTAGCCACACAAAAAAAGGTGAAATCATGCCGGAAACAATCGGTGTTTGAGAATTAAAAAGCCAGACTTCCCGCATTATTCGGGCTGTGCGAGAAGAAATGCTCGAATATGTGGTAACGGTGCAAGGAAAACCAGCAGCAACACTCCGCCCATTTACCGATGAAGATGCTCAGACCCGCAGTTGGCCCATCGGGTTGTGCAGCAGCTTGTAGAAAAGAAGGTCATTGAACTTTTCCCGGTGCCTCTGAAATTGGCGCAACGTGCGGCGGCAATTGCTGCCGGCCACCGGCTACGTGGTTGCAATGCCATTTACGTTGCCCCGGCAGAGCACCTAAACGATTATCTGATAACTCTGGACAGACAACAACTTGAAGGTGGGTCAAAAATTATCCCCACTCCTACACCAAAAATATGACCAAGCAAACTCAAGCCATCGAACTATTAACCAAACTCGTTTCCATTCCCTCGCCATCCACGCGCGAAGCCAAAGCATCGGCCTATTTGGCCGGTTGGATGAACGCCCACGGCTTCACCGCGCACGTGGATGAAGCGGGCAACACCGTGGGCGCCAAAGGTGACGGCGAAAAAGAGATTCTGCTGCTGGGCCACATCGACACCTTTCCCGGCAAAGTTCCGGTGCGGCAGGAGGGCAATGTTCTGTACGGGCGGGGCAGTGTTGACGCCAAAGGGCCGTTATGCAGCTTTGCTGTGGCAGCATCGCAGGTTACACCACCTGCTGGATGGCGCATTACAGTTGTGGGCGCAGTGGAAGAGGAATCGGCCACCAGCAAAGGAGCGCAGCACGTGCTGGCGCAGAGATTTGGGCCGGGGAACAAGGGAGCAGCGGGGCCAGGGAGCATGCCTCACCCTGTTTTCTGCATCATTGGAGAGCCAAGTAACTGGGACAGAGTAACGTTGGGCTACAAAGGTCGCTTGTTGATGGATGTAAACTTGCGTGTTCCCTTTAGTCACTCGGCGGGCGAAGGACGACTCCCTGCCGAACAGGCGGTTGACTTGTGGCGGCAAATAGAGACCTGCTGCACAACAGTGAGCGCGGAACAAGAAGCCACGTCTCCTTTTACCCGGCTTGACCCGGCGCTGCGCCATATTTCCAGCCGCGATGAGGGTGCGTTTGGCGCGGTTGAAATGAGCATTGGCTTCCGGCTGCCGGTGTGGGTTGAGCCGGCAGAATTAGAGCAAAAAATGCGGCAGCTAATGGAAATATTGCCGGAGGGAACTACGGCAGAACTCAATTTTGCCGGGGGTGAGTTGGCTTACAAAGGCGACAAAGCAAACCTGCTGGTGCGAGCTTTTTTGCGCTCGATTCGCGCTGCCGGCGGCAAGCCTCGATTTGTGGTAAAAACCGGCACGGCCGACATGAATGTAGTTGCGCCGCATTGGCCCCACACCCCCATTGTTGCCTACGGCCCCGGCGACAGCAGCCTGGATCATACCCCCAACGAACATATTGACCTGAATGGGTATCTACAGGCAATTGAGGTATTGACAGGCGTACTGGAAGGCCTCATTCAAGCATAAAAATCATTCCCCGCAATTGATCGTCTAACGCCACTCCGCTATCGCGTCGAGGCTGACTACGAGCGAGTAATATCTCTCTGAAAATAATCCCCTTTCCACGTTTTGCCCCCCCCCCGACATCGGGGGAGGGAGTCGCGCCGGCGACGGGGAGAGGGCCGATAAATTTTCATTCCAGGTATCGCCCCACCAGAAACTGTCCGGCTTCTCAGTTTTCTACGCTAATCGGGCTGTTAAGGTCCGGCAAGTAAATTCCCCAACTAACGACGCAACGCAGCCAGGCCGCAACCAAAATTTTAACCCCAGGCGCGAAGACCGCAGAGAACGTCCAGAGATCACAAAGAACAACTTTGAGAACTCTGGGCTTGCTTTGTGTCCTTGTGTTAAAAAAATTTTTGCGCTTGACGCAAATTTGCAGCACAAACAGACGTTAGAAAACTGGCGTTGAAAGAGATAATTACTCCTCTTCTCAAAAACATCGATTTAGTGTAAAATGGGCATCAACACTTCCTGGAAACGGATAGCACAGAATGGCCAAACACATCCTGCTGGTAGATGATGATGCACTGATGCGCCGCAGTCTGGCGTTTAATCTGGAACAGGCCGGATACCGGGCCAGCGTGTCAGGCAGCGCCGAAGACGCCCTGGCTATGGCCCGCCGCGACTCTCCCGATTTAATTTTGCTTGATATTGGACTGCCCGGTATGGACGGGTTGGATGCGCTGCGCCAATTTCAGCAACAGGCAGACACCCCCATTATTTTTGTTACCGCCCGCCGCCGCGAACTGGATCAGGCTCTGGGCCTTGAGCTGGGGGCTGACGATTACGTCACCAAACCGTTTGATACAAACGTGCTGCTGGCCCGTATTAAAGCAGTGCTGCGACGCATTGAACGCGCTGCCCCTCAGCCGGCGGCAGTTCCAGACCGGCTGGAAGTGGGCGATTTAATCATTGAAACTGCGGCCCATGTGGTAACCCTGGCCGGCACGCCCCTTGATCTGGCCCCCCGAGAATTTGATTTACTTTACGCCCTGGCTCTCAACGCCGGCCAGGTCATTTCCGTGGATAATTTACTGGCCCAGGTTTGGGGTGCAGAATACGAAGGCGAAACCCAGGGGGTGTATGTACATATTCGTTGGCTACGCGAAAAGATAGAGACTGATCCCCAAAAACCGCAGCGCATTATTACGGTTCGGGGAGTTGGATACAAGCTAGAGACACTCACTGCCTGAATTAACGCAATGAAACAAGGGCGCAAAGAAAAGCAGTATTTTGAATAGAATTCTTCCTGTCATAAAATCAATTGGGTGCGTTTCAAATGAGTCGAAAAGCGCCGCAGGCCGGGGGGCTTGGGGGGTAGTTCCCCCCACACCTTCTCTCCCCGACTCGAATGAAACACATCCAAATCAATTTGACAGAGAACAAAATCAGCAAGCTCATTGTGGGATGCAACCATTACCTGAACATCTATAGAACCTTTGCGCCCTTACGTTGAAATATGCAAACATTACGCAGCCGTCTAATTCTTAGCCATATATTACCCGTAATCATCGTTCTGCCGCTCATTGGAATTGTGCTGGTTTACATTCTGGAAACGCAGGTGCTGCTGACCAATCTCTCCGATGAGCTGAGCCAGCAGGCCCTGTTTGCCGCAGCAATTGCTGCCAATCAGCCGGATATCTGGGCGGATGCCTCCCGCGCCAGATTGTTTGTAACCCAGTTTAAGACGTTTAGCACCACTGAAATTAATTTATTGGATTCCGGCGGTAATCTTCTGGCCTCAAACAACCCGAACGATTCAGATCAAATCGGGCGGCTATCAGAAGCCCCGGACCTCCCCACTGTACTGCAAGGGCAGCAAACCGTACACGTTAACTACACCCTCAATCTTCAAACCAACATTGTAGATGTATTGGTCCCGGTTTCCGGCGCTAACCAGGAGGTGGTGGGGGTAGTACGCCTCTCTCGCCAACTTTCTGC